>NZ_LUUM01000255.1:0-98744 GCF_001644125.1 Methylosinus sp. R-45379 | reverse complement strand
CTCCAAGGGGCACGATCGGTCCAGCGTCGCGCGCAAAAAAAATCGCCCCGCTCGGGCGCGCGGGGCGAAGCGAAACGAGACGAATTCAGATGAATTGCGGCTCGCCGCGCGTTCCTCAATTGATCATGCGCGTGGTGGCGCCGGTGTCGCCGGTCACGCTCGCGCTCTTGGGGGAAATCCATTCTGGAACCTTCGTCAGCGCGACGGCGACGAAGGCGACGAGGCCGACCGCCCATATGACGATCTTGCCGTAATTCGTGCCGCCATGAACGTTCAACGCCATTGTTCCCTCCGTTGGTTTTTCTTCATTGGTCGCACGGCCGAATGGCTCGGCCATGCTGACGATGGCGAGACGACTGCGGCTTTGACACCGCCAATTCGTGAAAGCGGAGGGGTCCAGGGCGCGTCAGAGCAGCGATTCGGTCCAACGAATGCGGCCGTGGACGCAGAGGCGCTCGGCGTCGGCGCGCTCCAGCCTCTCGGGCTCGTAGCAGGCGCGATTGTCGGAGATCAGCGTGATCGCGCCATCCACATTGCGGCGCACGCGACGGATCAACGGGCCATCGTCGAGCGAGACGAGATAGACGGCGTCGCCGATGATGTCCCGCTGCGAGCGGTCGATCAGCACGATCGCGCCATCCTCTATCGTCGGCCGCATGGAATCGCCGCGCGCGCGCAAAAATTCGAGCGCCTCGATCTCGGTTCCGAGGCGCCGCAGCAGAGCGCGCGGAAAGGCGATCCGCTCGCCGGCGATTTCGCGCTCCGCCGCCTCGCCGATCCGCAGCGGCGGGATTTGCGCCATATCCGGGCCGAGTGGAATCGCCGGCGGCGCGCCGGCCTCGAATATGGGAGCGCCGCGATCCAGCACCAGCCAGTCGAGCGAGACGCCCGTCACCTCGGCGATGCGGCCGAGCTTCTCGGCGGAGGCTTCGGTCTCACCATTGAGATAACGGCTATAAGTGGAGGAGGTGACGCCCGCGTCCCGCAAGATTCTGGCCGGACCGCCCGCCGCATCGACCGCCTGGCCCAATCTCTGCGCGAGGCCGGCTCTGTCGAATACGGGATTTGCCTTCGTTTCCGGCACGCACTCTCTCATATTTGCTTGACAGAGACGCGCGAATGCGGGACCTTCGGCGCGGAGTTGGTTTCCATTTACGGTTAACACGCCGGATGTGGCGTGTCACCGTGCGGCTTGTTGCGCCCATGATTTGCAGTTGGAGAGATTTCGTCCGACGCGACGGCCTGCGTGACGCGGATTGGTTTGGGCGTCGGGACCGTCGCCGTCCCACGGAAACGGGCGTCGCGCCGCTGTGCAATGACAATCAGGCGAGGGAACTCCCGGGCGCCGCGCGGATGGGCGACGCCGGCGATCGGCAATTCGCCCTGGTTCTCTCGCTCGCGCGCATGTTGTTGGCGACGCGCGGGCAATTCGCGCTCGCTCTGCGTGATCTCTCCTTGGCGCGATCGGGATGCGAGTCGCCGAATGGTTTCACGCTGCGGATAATCGAGCAAAAGACGGATGAGGCGATCTACGCCTTGGCGCGGGGCGGATCGGCGGTGCTCGAGGAGACGTTGCGGCGCGCGATCGACGACATTGCGAAGGAGATCGCAATGGAAAGGAGCGGCGCGCCTCGCCTCGCCGATTAGGCGGCTGTCTCTGCGAGGGCCGCGCGGCGATCCGAGCCGCCGTCCTTCGGGACGACGGCAGGACTCGGGATGAGGTTCAGCCGAGGCGCTTGGCCGCGGCTGTCAGTTTCTCGATGCGCTCGCGCGTCTCCTCGAGGCGTTCGCGATTTTCCTCCACCACCTCTTCCGGCGCGCGGGCGACGAAATCGGCGTTGCCGAGCTTGGCCTCGATCTTTTTCGCCTCGCCTTCGAGCTTGGCGGTCTCCTTGGCGAGACGCACCTTCTCCGCCGCGAAATCGATGACGCCTTCCAGCGGTATGGCGGCGAGAACGCCGCGCACGATCAATTGCGCGCTGCTCTTGGGCGCGGCGTCGACGAAGCCGATCTGCGAGAGGCGCGCGAGCTTGCGCAAAGTCTCGTCCCAGCGCGTCACGCGCGACTGCACATCAGCGTCGGCGCCGACGAGGACGAGAGGAACTTCCGCGCCGGCGGGCAAATTCATCTCCGAGCGCACGGAGCGCACTTCGGAGACGAGATCGACGATCCAGCCGATCTCCGCTTCCGCGGCGGCGTCCTCGAGGCCGGAAAGATCGGGCCATTGCGCCAGCGCCAGCGGCGTCTCGCGCGCGGGACCTTCGAAACCTTTGACGCCCCACAGCTCCTCGGTGATGAAGGGCATGAAGGGATGCAGCAGCGCGTAAGTCTGATCGAGCAGGAACGCCGTGGTGGCGCGCGTCTCGTCCTTGGCGGCGCCGTCCTCGCCTTGCAGCAGGGGCTTGGCCAGCTCGAGATACCAATCGCAGAGCTGGTTCCAGACGAAGCGGTAGGCCGCATTGGCGGCGTCGTTGAAGCGATAGGCCTCGATCGCCGCGGCGATCTCGGCGGAGGCGCGCGCCGCCTCGCTGACGATCCAGCGATTGAGCGTGATCTGATTATTCTTCGGATCGAAGCCGGCGACGCGGGCGCAGCCGTTGATCTCGGCGAAGCGCGAGGCGTTCCACAGCTTGGTCGCGAAATTGCGGTAGCCCACGACGCGCTGCGTCGAGAGCTTTATGTCGCGCCCCTGCGCCGCCATGGCGGCGAGGGTGAAGCGCAGCGCATCGGCACCATATTCGTTGATGAGGTGCACCGGATCGATGACATTGCCCTTCGACTTCGACATCTTGGCGCCCTTCTCGTCGCGGACGAGGGCGTGAATGTAGACGTCGTGGAAGGGGACCTCCTTTTTGAAATAGAGGCCCATCATCATCATGCGGGCGACCCAGAAGAAGATGATGTCGAAGCCCGTCACCAGAACATTGGTGGGATAATAGCGATCGAGCTCCTTCGTCTCGTCGGGCCAGCCGAGCGTCGAGAAGGGCCAGAGCGCGGAAGAGAACCACGTGTCGAGCACATCCTCGTCGCGCGTCAGCGCCACGTCGCGTCCGTGCTTCGCGCGTGCGGCGGCGAGGGCGGCCTCCTCGCTGTCCTCGACGAAGACATTGCCGTCCTCGTCATACCAGGCCGGTATGCGATGGCCCCACCACAGCTGGCGCGACACGCACCAGGGCTGGATGTTCTCGAGCCAATCGAAATAGGTCTTCTCCCAATTCTTCGGCACGAAATTGGTGCGGCCCTCGCGCACCGCGGCGAGAGCCGGCTGCGCCAGAGTCTTGGCGTCGACATACCATTGGTCGGTGAGACGCGGCTCCAGCACGGCGCCGGAGCGGTCGCCATGCGGCACCATATGCTTATGGTCCGACACTTCGGCGAGCAGCTCATGCTCCTCCATCATCGCCACCACGCGCGCGCGGGCGGCGTTGCGGTCGAGGCCGTGCAGAGCGGCGACCGTCATGTCGAGCTCGGGAGAGGGCGCGACATGCTCGAAGAAATCCGCATTGTCCTTCAGCGTCACCGCGCCTTCGGCGTCGAGCACATTGATGAGGCGCAGACCATGCCGGCGGCCGACCTCGAAATCGTTGAAGTCATGCGCGGGGGTGATCTTCACCGCGCCCGTGCCCTTCTCGGGATCGGAATATTCATCCGCGACGATAGGGATGAGGCGACCGACCAGCGGCAGGCGCACATTCTTGCCGACCAATTTCGTGTAGCGCTCGTCCTCGGGATGCACGGCCACCGCCGTGTCGCCGAGCATGGTCTCGGGGCGCGTCGTCGCCACGGTGATGAACTCGCCGGTCGGCTGGCCGTCGTGATAGACCACCGGATATTTGAAGTGCCACAAATGGCCCTTCACCTCGATCTGCTGCACCTCGAGATCGGAGATGGCGGTCAGCAGCTTCGGGTCCCAATTGACGAGGCGCTTGTCCTTATAGATGAGCCCATCGCGATAGAGCTGCACGAAGACTTTCACCACGGCGCGGGAAAGCCCTTCGTCCAGCGTGAAGCGCTCGCGCGACCAGTCGCAGGAGGCGCCGAGCCGCTTCAATTGCTCGACAATGACGCCGCCCGACTCCGCCTTCCAGGCCCAGACCTCTTCCAAGAATTTGGCGCGGCCCAATTCGCGGCGATGCTGCTGGCGCTCCATCAGCTTGCGCTCGACCACCATCTGCGTCGCTATGCCTGCATGGTCGGTGCCCGGCTGCCACAGGACATCGTCGCCGCGCATGCGATGATAGCGCGCGAGAATATCCTGCAGCGTATTGTTGAGCGCATGGCCCATATGCAGCGAGCCGGTGACGTTCGGCGGCGGAATGACGATGGAAAAAGGCTTCGCGCCGGCGCGCTCCGGCCGGCCGGCGCGAAAGGCGCCCGCCTCTTCCCAGAGCTCGCGCATCCGCGCTTCGATGGTCGAGGGGTCGAAGGTCTTTTCCATGGGCATGGGGGAGAGCCGAATATCCGTGTCGAAGGCCCCCTCCCCAACCCTCCCCCGCTTTGCGGGAGAGGGAGCAGATTCGGGCCTTCATCCAAAGTTCGCGCAATGTCGCCGACTTCCCTCTCCCGCGTGAGCGGGGGAGGGTGAGGGCTTTATACCAGCGCCTTCAGCGCGCTGCGGCCGGCGTAGATGGCCGCCGATCCCAGCTCCTCCTCGATGCGGATGAGCTGATTATACTTCGCGACTCTGTCCGAGCGCGCCAGCGAGCCGGTCTTGATCTGCCCGCTATTGGTGGCGACGGCGATGTCGGCGATGGTCGAATCTTCCGTCTCGCCGGAGCGATGCGAGATCACCGTCGTATAGGCGGCGCGATGCGCCATCTCCACGGCGGCGAGCGTCTCGGTCAGCGTGCCGATCTGATTGACCTTCACCAGCAGCGAATTGGCGACGTCCTCGTCGATGCCGCGCGCCAGGCGCTCGACATTGGTGACGAAGACATCGTCGCCGACGAGCTGGATCTTGTCGCCGAGCGTGTCGGTGAGGAGGCGCCAGCCCTCCCAATCGTCCTCGGCCATGCCGTCCTCGATCGTGACGATCGGATAGGCCTCGGCGAGCTTGGCGAGATAGGCGACCTGCTCCTCTATGGTGCGCGTGACCTTCTCGCCCTCATAGACATATTTGCCGTTCTTGAAGAACTCGGTCGAGGCGACGTCGGCGCCGAGATAGATGTCCTCGCCCGGCACGAATCCCGCCGTGACGATCGCCTCGACGATGATGTCGAGCGCCGCCTCGGCGGAGGGGAGATTGGGGGCAAAGCCCCCTTCGTCGCCCACGGAGGTGGAGAGGCCGGCCTTCTTCAGCGCGGCTTTCAGCGTGTGGAAAACTTCCGCGCCCCAGCGGATCGCCTCGCGCACGGTGGGCGCGCCGACCGGCAGGATCATGAATTCCTGAAAGTCGATCGGATTGTCGGCGTGGGCGCCGCCATTGATAATGTTCATCATCGGCACTGGCAGCACGCGCGCCTGCACGCCGCCGATATAGCGATAGAGCGGCAGAGAGGAGGCGTCGGCGGCCGCCTTGGCGACGGCCAGCGAGACGCCCAGAATGGCGTTGGCGCCGAGCCGCGACTTGTTCGGCGTGTCGTCGAGCTCGATCAGCGCCTCGTCGACCGCCACTTGATCCTCGGCCTCGAAGCCGACGAGCTCGCCCGCTATGTCCTCATTGACGCTCTGCACGGCGTCCAGCACGCCCTTGCCGAGATAGCGGGTCTTGTCGCCGTCGCGCTTCTCCACCGCCTCATGGGCGCCGGTGGAGGCGCCCGACGGCACGGCGGCGCGGCCGAAGGAGCCGTCCTCCAGCACGACCTCGACCTCGACCGTGGGATTGCCGCGCGAATCGAGTATCTCGCGAGCGTGAATATCGATGATTTCGGTCATATCGGGGCCTCTTTGGAGCGTCTGGCTGCGCAGTTGCGCGCGTTGTAGACCGAACCGCGCCGAGGCGAAAGCCTCCAAAGACGGCGAAAGGCCGGTTCCCTGTTGCGTTTCCGGCGCTATTTCGGCGGCGCGCCGGCGAAACGCTCGAGATCGAAGGCCTCGACGTCGCGCAGCAGCTCGACGAAGGCGGTCGCCCAATAATCGGCCGCGGCCTCGCCCTTGGCGGCGCTGGCCGCCGCGGCGTCGCCGATCGCCCCTTCCTTCGAGAGGTCCTGCGTCTTCCAGCCGAAGCCGATCGGCCGGTCGGCGCGCAACCAGGTGAAATCGCGCTCGAAATCGGCGCTGGCGGAGCGAAAATGCCGCGCCCGCGCCATATCGACGAAATCCGGCGCGAGCGCGAGCATCAGCGAGGTCTCGATCTCCCCGCCATGGATGCCGAGGCGGATCTCCTCCTCGCCGAACAGGCCGTCGGGATAGCCGAAGCGATGCCAGGAGCAGGCGACGGCGAGCAGCTCCCGGCGAATGCGCAGCTCGAGCGCCGCTTGCGAGATGAGCGCCGAGTTGCCCCCATGCGAATTGAGGAGTACGAGCTTGCGGCAGCCGGCGCGGGCGACGCCTTCGCCGATCTCGCAGAGAAGGCGCAGCGCCGTCTCATGCGAGAGGCTGAGCGTGCCGGGAAAATCGCCATGCTCGATGGAGACGCCGATCGCCTGCAATGGCAGGAACAGCGCGTCGAGATCGTCCGGCAGGCGGTCCACGACGCGCTCGATCATGCCGCGCATGATCTGCGAATCGACGCCGACCGGCAGATGCGGCCCATGCTGCTCGACGGCGGCGATGGGCAGCACGGCGATGACGCGCTCCATCTCGAGGTCGCGGTAGTCGATGGTGGCGAGGTCGATCCAATAGCGGGACGGCAGCATGGCGGAGAGGGTAGACCTTTCGGACGGGGATCGCCATAGCGGGGGCGAATCCTTCTGCGGCGACCGGGTGGAGGAATAATGACTGCAACCCTCGTCCTGAGGAGCCCGCGAAGCGGGCGTCTCGAAGGACGGCAGCGGGCCGTATCCTTTGATTTCAGCTCGCGGCCGTCCTTCGAGACGCCGCCTACGGCGGCTCCTCAGGACGAGGGTTGGGGATATGCTTCTTCACCGCCCTTCTCCACAGAGTGGGAGAAGGGAGAACCCGAAGATCGTTGAAAAAATCGAGGTGAGGCAATCGATGACGAAACGCTTCGCAGCACAGATCGCGGCTTTGGCTTTCTTCCTCTCCGCCCTTCCGGCCCTCGCGCTGGACAAGGTCTCCTTCGCCACCAATTGGCGGGCGCAGGCCGAGCATGGCGGCTTTTATCAAGCCCTCGTCGACGGCACTTACGCCAAATACGGCCTGGACGTCACAATATTGCAGGGCGGTCCGCAATCCAACGCCCGGCTGCTGCTCGCCGCCGGCCGCGTCGATTTCTGCATGGGCGCCAATCTCATCCAGACCTTCTCCGCTGTGCAGCAGAAGGCGCCCATCGTCGCCGTCGCCAGCATGTTCCAGAAGGACCCGATCATCTTCATGTCGCATCCGGGCGAGGGCTTCGATCGCTTCGAGGATCTGCCCAAGGCGACGGCCTTCATCGGCAATGACAATCTCGTCTCGGTCTATCAATGGCTGAAACAGGCCTATGGCTTCAAGGAAGAGAAGATCAAGCCCTACACTTTCAACTCGGCGCCCTTCCTCGCCGACAAGAAATCGATTCAGCAGGGCTATCTGACCTCCGAGCCTTTCGAGATCGCGCGCCAGGGCGGCTTCACGCCCAATGTCTTCCTGCTCGCCGATTACGGCTATGACAGCTATTCGACGACGATCGAGACGCGCAAGGAGACGATCGAGACCAAGGCCGATCTCGTGCAGCGTTTCGTCGACGCGTCGATCATCGGCTGGTATCATTACATCTATGGCGACAATAGCGCCGCCAACGCCGCCATCCGCAAGGACAATCCCGAAATGTCCGAGGGCCAGCTCGCTTATTCCGTCGAGAAGCTGAAGGAGCGCGGCATCGTCGACTCCGGCGATTCGCTCAGCCTCGGCATTGGCGTGATGACCGACGCGCGCTTGCGCAGCTTCTTCGACAAAATGGCCAAGGCCGGCGTCTTCCCCGCCGATCTCGCCATAGCGCAAGGCTACACCACGCGCTTCGTTAACAAGAAGGTCGGGCTGGAGCTGCGGCCGTCGCATGCGGCGGGGGCGCAGTGACGATGGGCGTCGCGGAGCCTCTGGTCTCGCTGCGCGGGATCGGCAAAAGCTTCGCCAATGGCGTCGCGGCGCTCGAGAATTTCGATCTCGATCTTCGCGACGGCGAGTTTCTGACTTTGCTCGGCCCGTCGGGCTGCGGCAAATCCACGGCGCTGCGGCTCATCGCCGGCCTCGCGACGCCGAGCGCCGGCGTCATCGATTGGCGCGACTCGGCCGCGGCGCACAACATCGGCTTCGTGTTTCAGGAGGCGACGCTGCTGCCCTGGGCCGATGTCTTCGCCAATGTCTATCTGCCGCTGCGTCTCGCCGGCAAGACGCGCGAGGCCGCCGCGCCGCTGGTGCGCGAGACGCTGGCGCTCGTCGGCCTCGCCGATTTCGAGACGGCGCTGCCGCGCCAGCTCTCCGGCGGCATGAAGATGCGCGTCGCCATAGCGCGCGGCCTGGTGACGCGGCCGAAATTGCTGCTGATGGACGAGCCCTTCGCCGCGCTCGACGAGGTGACGCGCTTTCGTCTCGGCGACGATCTTCTCGCGATGAAGCAGAGGTTGGAGACGACGATCGTCTTCGTCACGCATTCCATTTACGAGAGCGTCTATCTCTCGACGCGCATTCTCGCGCTCGCCGCGCGCGGCGGCGCGATCGTCGATACGATCGACATAGATGCGGCCATCGCGCGCGACGAAGAATTCCGCACGAGTCCCCAGTTCGCGCAATATTGCCGGCGCGCTTCCGCCGCTCTGCGCAGCGCCTATGGGGAGGAGCTGCGATGACGCAAACGAGCCCGCTTCGCGAGGCGTTGTTGCCGCTGGCCGTGCTGGCGGCCGCGCTCGCCGCTTGGGAGGCGGCGGTGCGCTTCTGGGCCATTCCGGCCTATGTGCTGCCGGCGCCGAGCCTCATCGCCGAGACTCTGGTGAAGGACAGGGACATTCTCTTCGCCTCGCTCCTCGTCACGCTGACGACGGCGCTGGAGGCGCTGGCGCTGGCGACGATCGGCGGCGTGGCCCTCGCGCTGCTCATCTCGCGCTCGCGCTGGATGGAGCGCGCGCTGATGCCCTTCGCCATCGTGCTGCAGGTGACGCCCATCATCGCCATAGCGCCGCTGCTGCTGGTCTATCTCGCCCCCGCCGAGGCTGTGCTGGTCTGCGCGTTTCTCGTCGCCTTCTTCCCCATTCTCGCCAATACGTCGCTCGGCCTCGCCTCGGTCGATCGCTCATTGGTCGAGCTTTTCGATCTCTATCGCGCCTCGCCCTGGCGCAAGCTCGTCTATCTGCGCGCGCCGGCGGCGCTGCCGCAATTTTTCGCAGGGCTGCGCATCGGCGGCGGGCTGGCGCTCATCGGCGCGATAGCGGCGGAGCTCGCGGCCGGCGCCGCGGGGCAGGGGGCGGGCCTCGCCTTCCGCATTTCGGAGGCCGGCTATCGCCTCGACATTCCGCGCATGTTCGCGGCGTTGGCGCTGGTGTCGCTGGCGGGAATCGTTATTTATGCGGGGCTGACGGCGCTGTCGCGCCTCGCCCTCTCACGCTGGCACGAGAGCGCGCGCGGATTGGACGATTAGCGCATCCTTCTCCGCGCCTCATCGCCCGGCGCCGACCTGTGCGCAGCGCGCATCGGCGGTCTTGAAATAAGGCGGATCACAGGGCGCGAAGTCCTGCGGGCACATTTTCTCGCAATATTGCACGGGGAGGACGACGACGGTCTCCGCCGTCCGCGGCGGAGGGGAGCGCCGCTCTGCGGCTGCCGCACAGAGAGCGCCTGAGAAGGCCAGGGCGAAAACGATCGAAGCGCCGCGCATCGTTCCTCCGAAGGGACGAGCGAATCAGCGCTCTCCGCGCGCTTCGCCAACCGCGTCCACCCCATATATATCGTTGCGGAAGTGAACGGTTCCATTCGCGGAAGCCCATCCGGTCATATACACCCAGACGACCGGCACGGGCTTGGGCAGGGTCACGTCCTGACGCTCGCCGCCGATCTTGGACATGATCGCGGCCCTGTCCCATTGGCCCGGCGCGCCTTCCAGCAGCCAGGCCGCGAGGTCATAGACGCCCTCGACGCGCACGCAGCCATGCGAGAGAAAGCGGTAGTCGCTGGCGAAGAGCCGCTTGCTCGGCGTGTCGTGCATATAGACCGCATGCTTGTTGGGCATTGCGATGCGGATCGAGCCCAGCGAGTTCTGCGCGCCGCTGTCCTGGCGCAGCGTGTAATTGACGGCCCGCTCGCTGGCCCAATTGATCGATTTCGGCTCGATCTCGGTCCCGTGATTGTCGAAGACGCGAATGCGCGCCTTGGCGAGATAGGACGGGTCCTTCTGCATTTTGGGCATGATCTCGTTCTTGATGATCGAGACCGGGACTGTCCATGTGGGGTTGAGATTGACCGCGCCGATCTTCGCCTCGACCTCGGGCGAAGGATGCTCGACATCGCCGACGATCGCCGTATAGCGCCGCGCGACATGGCCGTTCTCCACGGCGTCGACCGCTGCAGAGGGGATGTTGACGACGATATAGCGTGGGCCGAAGGGGAAATCATTGCCGGCGAGCCGCTGCGCCGAGGAGGCCAGTTGGCGAAAGCGCACCGAGGCCGGCACGTCCAATTCGCGTAGCGTCGCGCCGGCGACCACGCCGGTCTGCCTCAGCCCCATGCGGAATTGAAAATGCTTCACCGCTTGGGTGAGGCCCGCGTCCCAGGCCTCGCCGCCGGCGGCTTCCGCCGGCAGATCGCCCTCTGCGGCGAGGCGCTTGCGCAGCGCCGCCACCGCCTTGCCGCGCCCGCCGGGCTGCAATGGCGTCCCCACCTTGGGCCAGCCGCCGGCGTCGGCGATGGCCGCATAGCGCTCGGAGGCGAGCGAGGTGGCGAAGAAGGTCTCGGGCTGCAGCGCAGGGGTCGGATCGTCGGAGAGCGCCATCTCGCGCGGCGGCGCGGGCTTGGGCTTCGGCTTTGGTTTGGGCTTGGGCGCGGCGGCCGTCGGCGCGGCTCCGGGCTCGGCCGGGGCGGCGGGCGCAGAGGCAGGAGCAGGAGCCGGGGCTTGGGCCGCCGGAGGAGCCACGGGGACCGGCGCCGGCGCGGCGGGAGCGGCCGGGGCCACGGGAGGAGCCGGCGGCTCTGCGGCCGTCTGCGCCAGCGCGGGAAAGAGCGGCGCGGCGAGCAATCCCGCCGCCGCGAATGTCGCGATCGCGCGACGAGCCTGTCCGATCCGTAACTTGTTTCGCATATCGTTCCGCGCCAGAATCGCGCCCGAAAAGTCGCCGACGCTGCTCTCGTCGGAGCTTTTCCGCCTTGCGGGGCTCGCGGTCAACCCGTGCGCCGGCGATGCGCCTTTCCGAGAAAGGGAATTTTCGAAATGCTGCGTTTTCGTCTCGCGCGTCTCGCGCGATTTTTTTCGTTCGCTATCGCCGTATTCTTCGCGGCCTGTCTCCACGGCGCGGCCGAGCCGGCCGCTCTCTTGGAGAGCGACGTCGCCGGGGTCGTCGATCCGCTCATGACGGAATGGGTCGACCATGGCGGCGCCGGCGCCGTTGTGGTGGTGGTGGGTCGCGACGGCCCGATCTTCGCCAAAGGCTATGGTCTCGCAGATAAGGAGGCGGGCCGTCCCTTCTCTGCGGATCGCACGCTGGCGCGTCCGGGCTCCATCTCCAAGCTCTTCACCGGCATAGCGGCGATGCAGCTCGTCGATCAGGGAAAGCTCGATCTCGATCGCGACGTCTCCGACTATGTCGGCTTCGCGATACCGACGCCGCCGGGCGGAAAGCCGGTGACGATGCGTCTTTTGCTCACCCATCGCGCCGGCTTCGAGGAGCATGGAAGGGATTTGTTCTTCGCCGGCGGAGCGCCCATGCCGCTCGCCGCCTGGGTCGAAAAATCGCGGCCGCCGCGGCTTTTTCCGCAGGGCGATGTTCCGGCCTATTCCAATTACGGCTTCGCGCTCGCCGGCCTGGTCGTCGAGCGCGTCTCCGGCGAGAGCTATGCGGAATATGTCGCGCGCCACATTCTCGCGCCGCTGCGCATGGAGCGCAGCAGCTTCCGCCAGCCTCTGCCGGAAACGCTCGCGCCCCTGGCGGCGAAGGGCTACCGCTCACGCGGCAAGCCGCTCGGGTTTTTCGAGACCATCCACGCCGCTCCCGCCGGGGCGCTCTCCGCGACCGGCGAGGATATGGGCCGTTTCATGCGTGCGCTGCTGAATGACGGCGAGCTCGACGGCGCGCGCATCCTGCCGGCGGCGCGGCTGCGGGAGATGCTGACGCCGCATGAGCCGACGGCGGCGGGCTGGCTCGGTCTCGTCTTCTTCGGCCGTCGCATCGGCGGCGCGGAGGCCGTGGGCCATGGCGGCGGCACCTTGGCCTTCATCAGCGATCTGGAGCTGTTCCGCGACCAGGGGCTCGGCGTGTTCGTCTCGCGCGACGGCTTCAGCGATCAGAAGGAGGCGCCCGACATTGCGAGGGCCATAGCCGGGCGCTTGCTGCCGCAGGCGACGGCGCCGCAGCTCGCCGCCGGCCCGGCCGACCGGCGTCTCGAGGGCGTCTATCAGTCCACCCGACGCGCCGATTCGAGCTTCTTGCGGGCTTCGGCTCTGCTGTCGCAAATCGTTGTTCGCGTCGAGCCGGATGGCGGGCTGCGCATGTCCTCGGCCGCATGGCCGTTCGGCGAGAGCCGCGCGATGAAGCCGGCCGGCGACAATGTGTTCGAGGGGCCGGGCGGCATGCGCCTCGCGCCGGTCCTCGGCGATCCGCCTTATTTCGACATGATCGCGATGCGCTGGCAGCGCGTTCCCTGGCGCCTCGACGCGCGTTGGATCGCGCCCGCTTTGCTGGCCAGCCTCGCCTTCGGCGCTCTCTCGCTCGTGGCCTGGCCGGCCGCCGCTCTGTGGCGGCGCTGGCGGAGGCGGCCCGCCCCATTGGCGGCGGGCGATCGCCGGCTCCTCGCCGCCGCGAGGCTCGCGCTCCTCGCCGATCTTCTGGTCGTCGCGGCTTTGGTCGCGCTCTTTGCGAGAACAGATCCGAGTGTCATGAACGACGCGCTCGATCCGGCGCTGATCGCCATTTACGCTTTGGCTTGGCTCGGCGTGGCGGGGGCGGCGATCGCCCTCTACGCGGCCTCGGCCTTCTGGCGCCGGCGCGTCGGCGGGGCCTGGACGCGCCTCCATCAGAGCGCGCTGGCGACGAGCGCATTGATGATCGCCTATGTCTTCGTGACCTTCCACATCGCCGGAACGACGCTGAATTACTGAAGGAGGCGGGGCGCGCCCGCGCGCCCCTGTTCTCGCGCGCCCCTTGCCTTTTGCGCCGGTCCCGCCCATACCGCGCCGCAGCGAGATTGCGCGAGGAAACGGGACGCCATGGGCTTCAAATGTGGAATCGTCGGCCTGCCGAATGTCGGCAAGTCGACCCTCTTCAACGCGCTGACGCAGACCGCGGCGGCGCAGGCGGCCAATTATCCCTTCTGCACGATCGAGCCCAATGTCGGCGACGTCGCCGTGCCCGATCCGCGCCTCGAAAAGCTCTGCGAGATCGCCGGCTCCAAGCAGATCATCCCGACGCGCCTCACCTTCGTGGACATCGCCGGCCTCGTGCGCGGCGCCTCCAAGGGCGAGGGGCTCGGCAATCAGTTTTTGGCCAATATCCGTGAATGCGACGCCATCGCCCATGTGGTGCGCTGCTTCGAGGACGGCGACATCACCCATGTCGAGGGCGACGTCGATCCGATCCGCGACATCGAGACGATCGAGACCGAGCTGATGCTCGCCGATCTCGAGAGCCTGGAAAAGCGCGTCGTTCCGCTCGAGAAGAAGGCCAAAGGCGGCGACAAGGACGCCAAGGAGCTGCTCGATCTGATGCGCCGCTGCCTCGATCTGGTGCGCGAGGGCCGTCCCGCCCGCCTCGTCGTGATCGCGCCGGAGGAGCGCGAAGCGCTCGCCGGTCTCGGCCTGCTGTCGTCCAAGCCCGTTCTCTACGTCTGCAATGTCGAGGAGGGCGCCGCCGCGGAGGGCAATTCCTTCTCGCAGAAAGTCGCCGCGCGGGCGCGCGAGGAGGGCGCGGCGAGCGTCGTCGTCTCGGCCAAGATCGAGAGCGAGATCGCCGTGCTGCCGGCCGAGGAGCAGAAGGACTATCTCGAGGCGGTCGGGCTCGAGGAGCCGGGCCTCAACCGCGTCATCCGGGCCGGCTATACGCTGCTGCGCCTCGTCACCTATTTCACCGTGGGACCCAAGGAGGCGCGCGCCTGGACGATCGAGCAGGGCACGCGCGCGCCGCAGGCGGCGGCGGTGATCCATACCGATTTCGAGAAGGGCTTCATCCGCGCCGAGACGATCGCCTATGAGGATTATGTCGCGCTGCGCGGCGAAGCGGGCGCGCGCGAGGCGGGGAAGTTCCGGCTCGAGGGCAAGGAATATGTCGTCGCCGACGGCGACGTGCTGCATTTCCGCTTCAACAATTGATCGGCGAAAGCGAGCCTTCGGGCTCGCTGTCTCCTATTCGGGGTCTCGCTATTTCGCCGGCGGCGTGCAGACCACCGAGCTCTCGTTCAAGACGAAGCAGATCGACATCTGTCCCGAGCGCAGATCGACGCGGAACACGCCGCCCTCGCCCGTATGGCGGGAGGCGATCAGCGCATATTCGCTGAACTGCCCCGCCTTGGCGCCCTCGCCCGGCGGATAGCACAGCGTCACGCCGACGGCTGCCCCCTCCTTCAGCCCATATTGGCAGGCCCCTACCTCGCCGCTGGCGCGGTCCAGGCGAAACACGCGGTTGAGATCGGTCTGCGGGGCGGCGAGAAACTCGTAATTGCCGGCGAGCGCCGCGGGCGCCGCCAGGGCGGCCCCGAGAGAGAGGAGACGAATGGCTGCGCGCAAGGTTACACTCCTTCGACGAATCACAGGGCGCAGTCTACACGCCGATGCGGCAATCGCGAGACGGCGCCGAATAGGGTAGGGGCAGCGAATGGTCGGCGCGCCGACTCTGGTCTTCGATCTCGACGGCACGCTGGCCGACACCGCCGGCGATCTCATCGCGACCTTGGGCGTGCTGCTGGAGCGCGACGGCCGCATGCCCGTGCCTCTCTCCGCCGTGCGCACGCTGGCCGGGGCCGGCGCGCGGGCGATGATCGAGCGTGGTTTTGCGGCCACGGGCGCGCCGCTCCCGCCGGAGCGGGTCGAGGCGCTGTTTCCCGAGTTTATCGCCCATTATCGCGAGCGAATCGCCGTCGAGACGCGGCTCTTCCCCGGAGCGGAAGCGGCGCTGGAGCGATTCGCCGAGGCCGGCTTCGCGCTCGCCGTCTGCACCAATAAATCCGAGGAGCTGGCCGTGCTGCTACTGGAGCGCCTGGGCGTCGCCGGGCGATTCGCGGCCATTTGCGGCCGCGACACTTTTCCCGCGCACAAGCCCGACGCGAGCGCGCTGACGCTGACGATCGAAAGAGCCGGCGGCCATGCGGCGCGCGCGGTGATGGTCGGCGATTCGCAGACCGACATAGCGACGGCCAAAAACGCCGGCGTGCCTGTGGTCGCGGTGGATTTCGGCTATACGGAGACCCCGGTCTCGTCCTTCGGCCCCGACCGGGTGATCTCGCATTTCGACGAATTATGGGAGGCCGTGGCCTCGCTCGGCGTGCTGGAAGCCTCCGCATGCACTTGACGGGAGACGCCGTCGTCTCTTACAGAACTGTTCGGCCTCGGTGAGGCCCTCGGGCGGCTAGCTCAGCGGGAGAGCACTCCCTTCACACGGGAGGGGTCACAGGTTCAATCCCTGTGCCGCCCACCATTTGCTCCACTTTTCCCCTTTCGACGATTTTCCTCCTTCCGCTCGGCGGATAGGCGCGGCGAATGTCTTGCGCAGTCGCGATCACTGTGGCACAAGGCCGCCCGACGCTGCAGTAGCTCAGTGGTAGAGCACTCCCTTGGTAAGGGAGAGGTCGAGAGTTCAATCCTCTCTTGCAGCACCATCCCACCCGCGCGACTTCCCGGCTGTCCACTGTCCCGAAAGCGCAGAGCGAGCTTCGCCTCGCTTGGTCCGCCGCTGGTTGACACCCGCCTGCGCCGCAGGCAGACAGGCCCGTGGCGACGCCCGAAAAGGTCACGAAGGCCGACCCACGGCCGATGATCGGCGGCGCCGCTCGACCGCCCTCGCCGATGCGCGCAGGGCTGCTCGCCGCGCCCTATTCCCAAAGGACCCGACATGCGCGCCGTATTCCGTTTTCACGCTCTGCCCGTCCTCGCCGCATTGGCGCTCGTCGCCGCGCCGCTCCCGGTGATCGCGCAGAGCCCTGCGACGACCACCACCGCCACCGGAATCAAGATCACCGACACCAAGGTCGGAACCGGCGCCGGCGCGGAGCCGGGGCAGATGCTGAAAATGCATTACACCGGCTGGGTCGCGCAGAACGGCGCCAAGGGCAAGAAGTTCGACAGCTCGCTGGACCGCGGCCAGCCCTTCGAGTTCCGCCTTTCGGCCGGACAAGTGATTCCCGGCTGGGACAAGGGCATTCTCGGCATGAAGGTCGGCGGCAAGCGCACGCTCGTCATTCCGCCTGAGATGGGCTATGGCGCGCGCGGCGCCGGCGGCGTGATTCCGCCCAACGCCACGCTCATCTTCGATGTCGAGCTCTTGGAAATCAAAGGCCAGATCTGACCGGCGCGCGCCGTCGTCACTGCGAGCGGAGCGAAGCAACCCAGAGACGAGGGGCGCTCTGGATTGCTTCGCGGCTCACGCTTCTCGCATAGACCGAGAAGCGAACTCGCATCACATTCTCACCAGATGGTCGAAGGCCGACAGCGCCGCCGTCGCGCCTTCGCCCATGGCGATGACGATCTGCTTATAGGGAACCGTCGTGGCGTCGCCGGCCGCGAACACGCCCGGCGCGGAGGTGTGGCAGCGGCGGTCGATCTCGATCTCCTTATATTGCGAGAGCGTCACTGCGCCATTCAGCCATTCCGTGTTGGGCAGCAGTCCGATCTGCACGAACACTCCTTCCAATTCGACAGTGCGCGTGGCCTCGCTCTCGCGGTCGCGATAGACGAGACCCGTCACCTTGGCGCCGTCGCCGAGAATCTCCGTTGTCTGGGCCGAGACGAGAATCGTCACATTGGGCAGCGAGCGCAGCTTCTCCTGCAAGATTCCATCGGCGCGCAGCTTCGCGTCGAATTCGAGCAGCGTCACATGCGAGGCGAGGCCGGCGAGATCGATCGCGGCTTCCACGCCGGAATTGCCGCCGCCGATCACGGCGACGCGCTTGCCCTTGAACAAAGGCCCGTCGCAATGCGGGCAATAGGCGACGCCCTTGGTCATATATTCCGTCTCGCCCGGCACATTTATGCGCCGCCAGCGCGCGCCCGGCGCCAGAATGATCGTCTTCGATTTGAGCGTCGCGCCATTGGCGAGCTTCAGCTCCGCGAGACCGCCGGCCTCGGCTGCGGGAACCAGCGCCGAGGCGATCTGGCCGTTCATCACATCGACGGAATATTCCGCGACGTGACGCTCCAGCGCCGCCGCCATTTGCGGGCCTTCCG
The DNA here is from genome assembly GCF_001644125.1 of Methylosinus sp. R-45379. Lineage (NCBI taxonomy): Bacteria > Pseudomonadati > Pseudomonadota > Alphaproteobacteria > Hyphomicrobiales > Methylocystaceae > Methylosinus > Methylosinus sp. R-45379. The sequence continues at coordinate 81,136 of NZ_LUUM01000255.1, read as the reverse complement.
TGTGCGGAACCGAGATGAAATTCTCTATGCCCGCCGTGTCCTGCACCTGGCCGCCGAAACGCTCGGCGACAATGCCGGTGCGCACGCCCTTGCGCGCGGCGTAGATCGCCGCCGCGGCGCCCGCCGGGCCGCCGCCCACCACCAGCACGTCGAAGGGTTCCTTGGCGGAAATGGACGCGGCCTTCTTCTCGCCGGCGCCGGCGTCGAGCTTGTCGAGAATCTGCTCGAGCGTCGCGCGGCCGTGCTGGAAGGGCTCGCCGTTCAGATAAACGGCGGGCACGGCCATTATGCCGCGCTCCTCCACCTCCTTGGGGAAGAGGCCGCCGTCGATCGCCACATGGCGCACGCGCGGATTGAGCGCCGCCATAGTGTCGAGAGCCTGCACCACCTCGGGGCAGTTCTGGCAGGTGAGCGAGAAATAGGTCTCGAAGCGATATTCGCCATCGAGCGCCTTTATGCGCGCGAGAGTCTCCTCGTCCTCCTTGGGCGGATGGCCGCCGACATGCAGCAGCGCCAGCACGAAGGAGTTGAATTCATGTCCGCCCGGAATGGCGGCGAAGCGCAGGCCGATATCGGCGCCCTGACGCTCGATCGCGAAAGAGGGGCGGCGCGAATCATCGTCGCTGCGCACATAGGAGATATTGTCCGAGACGCTCGCGACCTCCTGCAGCAGTTCGGCGAGCTCTGTGGATTTCTCGCTGTCGTCGAGCGAGGCGCGGAGCGTGATGGGCGTGACGATGCGCGCGAAATAGGCCTGCAACTGGGTTTTCAGAGCGGCGTCCAGCATCTTCGACTCCCGATTTTCGAGAACAATCCCCTCACCCTGAGGAGCCTGCGCAGCAGGCGTCTCGAAGGGTGCGCCGCAGCGCGTTCTGGAGCATCCTTCGAGGCTTTTTGCGTTCCGCAAAAAGCGCCTCAGGATGAGGGACGGAAGCTGCGGGCGAGGGGCGGGTAGAGCGCCCCCGGCCGGCGAACCGGCCGGAGGCGTGAAGCGAAATCAGATCTTGCCGACGAGGTCGAGCGAGGGAGCGAGCGTCTTCTGACCCTCTTCCCACTTGGCCGGGCAAACCTCGCCCGGATGCGCCGCGACATACTGCGCAGCCTTGATCTTGCGCAGCAGCTCGAGCGCATTGCGGCCGACGCCGCCCGCGTTGATCTCGACGATCTGAATCTTGCCGTCCGGATCGATGACGAAAGTGCCGCGGTCGGCGAGGCCGGCCTCTTCGATCAGCACGTCGAAATTGCGGCTCAGCGTCAGCGTCGGATCGCCGACCAGCGGATACTCGATCTTGCCGATCGCCGGCGAGGTGTCGTGCCAAGCCTTATGCGCGAAATGCGTGTCGGTGGAGACGCCGTAGATCTCGACGCCGACCGCCTTGAAGGCGGCGTAGTTGGTGGCGAGGTCCTCGAGCTCGGTCGGGCAGACGAAGGTGAAGTCGGCCGGATAGAAGAAGAACACCGACCACTTGCCCTTGAGCGTGGCTTCGGTGACGTCGACGAACTTGCCGGCGTGGAAGGCGGTCGCCTTGAACGGCTTGATCTCGGAGCCGATGAGAGACATTCGATTTTCTCCTCGAGTGGTGAAGGCGCGCGAGAGGCGGATGAGTCCGCGGGCCTTCGGGGAAGACGCCCGGGAACCTAGAGGGGTTTCACCATCGATAAAAGCGAAAAAAACAGGCTTCAATAATCGAATTTAACGATTATGCTGTGCGGATGGCGGTTTTGCCCACCCTCAGGCAGCTGCGTTTTCTGGTCGCCGTCGTGGACGAGCGGCATTTCGGCCGCGCGGCCGAGGTCTGCCTCGTCGGCCAATCGACGCTCAGCGCCGGAATATTGGAGCTCGAGCAATTGCTCGGCGTGCGCCTCTTCGAGCGCACCAAGCGCAAGGTCTCGCCGACGCCGGTGGGGCGCGAATTGGCCGAGCGCGCACGCACGCTGCTACGCGAGGCGCAGGATATCGTCGAGCTGGCGCGCGCCGCCCAGGCGCCCATGTCCGGGCCGCTGCGGCTCGGCGTCATACCGACCATAGGACCGTTTCTGTTTCCGCGCGTGCTGCCGCGGCTGCGCTCCGCCTTTCCAGAGCTGAAGCTCTATCTGCGCGAGGAGCAGACCGAGCCTCTGCTGGCGCGTCTCGACGCCGGCGAATTGGACGCGGCCGTGCTGGCGCTGCCCTATCCCTCACGCGGCATGGAGACGATCGATCTCGGCGAAGATCCTTTCGTCGTCGTCTGCCCACCGGGCCATAGGCTCAGCCGTCTCGCTTCCGTCGGCCATGACGATATGGCGGTCGAGGATCTGCTGCTGCTCGAGGAGGGCCATTGCCTGCGCGATCATGCGCTCGCCGCCTGCGCGCTCGAGGGCGCGCGGCGCAATGTGGCCTTTCAGGGCACCAGCCTGCACACGCTGGCGCAAATGGTCGCCAATGGGCTCGGCGTGACGTTGCTGCCGCAAATGGCGCTGGACGCCGGAATATTGCGCGGGCTCGATCTCGTGGTGCGGCCGCTCTCGGGCGAGGCGCCCTTCCGCCGCATCGGCCTCGTCTTTCGCGCCTCCTCGGCGCGCAAGGAGACATTCCGCCGCCTTGCCCGCGCGCTCGAGGGATTTTTGGCGGAGGCCGCGCCGGTGGAGAAAGCGAAAGTGTCTACAGCGCCCGCGCGTGGCGTGAGGAAGAGCGCGGCTGGCCCACGTCGCAAGTGATGTGCGGGGACTCCCTCCTCCGCTGCGCGGGCGAGGGGCAGATTGCGCGTTTCATAAAGGTTTCGCGTAGCGTTTGCCGCTTCCCTCTCTCGCGAAAGCGGGGGAGGGTGAGGGAGGGGCGCTTCAGCTCGAACGATCGAGAATTGCGGCAAAGTCCTTGCGATCGACATTGCCGCCCGAAGCGATGACGATCACCGTCTTTCCCGCGAAGCGCTCGCGCTCCTCGAGCGCGCAGGCGAGCGCCGCCGCGCCGCCGGGCTCCAGCACGATGCGGAAATGCTCGGCGGCGACGCGCATCGCGGCTTCGACTTGCGCATCTGTCGCCGTGAGCCCTTGCGCGCCACAGGCGAGCAGAATCGGCAGAGTGTGACGGCCGGGGGTCGGCGCGAGCAGAGCGTCGCAGATCGAGCCGGTGAGCGCTGGATTCACTTGCGCGGCGCCGCTCTCCAATGAGCGGCGCATGTCGTCGAAGCCCGCGGGCTCCGCTGTGAACATCAGCGGCGCGCGCTCGAAGAGTTGCAAGGTCAGCGCAATGCCGGAGGCGAGCCCGCCGCCGCTGCAGGAGGCGATGATCGCATCCGGCGCAATGTCCTTCGCGCGCGTCTGCGCGAGTATCTCGAGGCCGATGGTTCCTTGTCCGGCGATGGTGCGTGGATCGTCGTAAGGGTGAATGAAGCGCAGCCCGTCCTGCTCGGCGAGGCGGCGCGTCATCGCATCGCGATCATTGCTCAGACGATCATAGAATTCGACGCGCGCGCCCAGCGCCTTCGTGCGCTCGAGCTTCACGCGGGGCGCGTCGCGCGGCATCACGATCGTCGCCGCGACGCCCATCGCGCGCGCGGCGAAGGCGACCGCCTGCGCATGATTGCCGGAGGAGACGGCGATGATTCCACGGCGCCGCTCGTCTTCCGTCAATTGCAATATTTGATTGAAGGCGCCGCGCAGCTTGAAGGCGCCGATCGGCTGCAGATTTTCCGCCTTCACCAAAAGGCGAAAGCCGATCTCCTCGTCGAGCAGCGGCGCCGTGAGCAATGGCGTCGCCTCGATATAAGGAGCGATGCGTTTTGCTGAGGCTTCCACATCGGCGATCGTGAGCGGCGCGCTCATGTCATTTCCCCAGCTCATTTCCCATTGAATTTCGGCTCGCGCTTCTCGAGAAACGCCGTGCGGCCTTCTGCATAATCGGCGCTGTCGAAACAGGCTGCGGTGAGCTTCTCGCAGTCTTCCGCCGAGAGCGCATGCGGCAATCCTGCCGCGCGTCTTATCGCCGCCTTCGCCGCGCGGAGAGTGAGCGGCGCATTGGCGGCGATCCCGCGCGCGATCGTCATGATCGCCGCGTCGAATCCGTCTTTCGGCAGCACGCGCGAGACGAAGCCCGCGGCGCGCGCTTCCTCGGCGTTTATGCGCCGCGCGGTGAAGAAGAGATCCATGGCGTTCTGCGGGCCGACGGCGGCGACGACATAGCTCATCGCTTCCGGCGGATAGCCGACGCCGAGCCGTCCCGCCGGAATGCCGAACACGCAAGCCTCTGCCGCTATGCGCAGATCGCAGGCCGCCGCGAGCCCCATGCCGCCGCCCATGCAATAGCCGGCGATCGCCGCGATCACCGGCTTGCCCAGCCGCGACAGCGCGTCGAAAGCCTCGACATTGGCCTGCTCATAGGCTCGGCCGCCTTCCGCCGTCGCGCGCACGGTGGAGAATTCCGAAATATCGGCGCCGGAGCAAAAGGGCAGGGAGGGCGCGCCGGTCAGCACCACGACGCGCACCGTCTCGTCCGCGTCGAGCGCGGCCAGCAGCGGAGGCAATGCGCGCCACATCGAGAAATCGAAGGCGTTGCGTCGCTCGCCATTGTCGATGAGGACGCGCGCGACGCCCTCTGCGATGACGGCGTGCAGCTTCGGTGTCGAATCGCTCATCGGCCTTTGTCGCTCCCTTGCGCTTCGTTTTTCGCCTTGGCGCGCCAGGCGAGAAATTCGGCGTGATCGCATGTGTTGCGCGCCGCGTAGAGCATGGCGAAGGACGCCATCGCATCGTCGAAGGCGCCGCTCTTGCCCATATAGCCGCAGATGATCGCAGGGTCGGCGGAGCGCGCATGGGCGCGCGCCAGCACGCTGCCGCAGAGCGCGGCGTAATCGTCGAGCGCATGCTCCTCGAAGAGCTCCGCGACCGAGCCGAGGCGACGGTTCTTCAAATGACGCACATAGAAATGCCGACCGGTGGATTCGTCCTTGGTCCAGCCGAGGAAGAGATCGGTCGAGGCCTGCATCACGCGCTGGCCATGCACGACGCGCTTGCCCTCGGCGTCCTTCCATTGCGCCGCGGCCTCCGGCGCGAGCCGCGCCAGCACGGAGGGGCGCGCTTCCTTCAATTGCAGGAACAAAGGCTCGTCGTCGGCGGTGGCGAAGAGGCCGATGGCGCAGAATGTGCCGACGCTGCCGATGCCGACGACCTTGAACGCCGTGTCGGTCAGCGCATAGCGGCGCAGCAGCGCGACCACTTCCGGATTGAGCGTCGCGCCGCAGCTCGTGAAGGTCGCAGGTATGTCGAAACGCGTGGCGTCGCAGCCGCCATTGCCGATGTGATAGATGAGCGGCGGCCGCTCCTCTATGCGCAGGCCCATGGGCGTCGATTCGAGATGCGGGAAATTATCGTCCTCGCGATCGGGCCGCGTCGCCGCGACGAGGCCGCGCAATTTGCGCGCGAGCCGCTCGGCGAGCCCATCCGCGACATGGACGAGATCGATGCGGTCGCGCCACGCCTTCAGCGGCGACAGACGCGAGAGGCCGCGCATATGTCGGCGATAGCCCCGCGCGGCGAGCTCGGCCGCATGGCGCGCGCGCTTTTCGGAGCGGCCGGCGTCCAGAGCGGCGACGGCGAAGCTCGCGCAGAGGCGCCGCAGATCGACGGTGAAGTCGATATTGGGCAGAGTCTCGTCGAAATCATTGATGTCGAAGAGCACATTGCCTTCCGACGACAAAAGCGCGCCGAAATTCATCAAATGGCAGTCGCCGCAAGATTGCGTCGAAAGGCCCGGCGTCGGCAGAGCGGAGAGATCCTGCGCCATGATCGAGGCGGCGCCGCGCAGAAACGAGAAGGGCGAATGCGCCATGCGCTCATAGCGAATGGGCAGCAGCGAGGCGACGCGGCCTTCGTCCGTGGCGGCGAGAATAGCAGTGGGGTCGCGCTCGACTGGCGAGAAATCCGCGAGGCTTTCGCGCGGCACGAAGCGCCGCCGCTCCTTGCCGGCGGCGTAGCGCTCGGCCAAGACCAGTCGATGCGAAGGCGCGGCTCCATATTCCTGCATCGCAATTCTCCATGCAATCGAGCAAAAGCGCGGCGCTGGGAGGTCCCTCCCTCACCCTCCCCCGAGAGGGGACGGCGAATGCTGCGCGAAATCTCGATGAAGCGCCGAATCTGGGCCGGGGAGGGCGCGAGCCGCTTCCCCTCATCGAAGCCGAGCGTTAATCGATCGCCGCCTCTATGACGCGCGCCAGCGCGCCGAGCCTCTGCTCGATGAGCGCGGGCGTCTCGCAGACATAGGAGAGCGCATGGCGCCGCTCGTCGAAGACGCGCAAATCCCATTGCAGCGCCTCGCTGGCGTCCTTGAGCTTTTGCGCGTCCTGCGTCGGCTTGTCCTGCTCGGCGCGCATCGCCTGCGTCTCCTCGCGCAGCCTTTCGGCGAGCAGCTTCTGCTTGGCGCCATAGCGGTCGAGCCCGGAGAGCACTTCGCGGCGCTCGGCCTCGAGCGTGTCATAGACGCCAGAAAAAAGCGCCGTCAGCCGCTCCTTGCGCTTGTCTCCCGCCGCCGCGGCGAGATCCGCGACGAGCTTTTGCGCGGTCTCGATCGGCGTGCGCCGCGCGCTGACGCGAGCCACGAGATCGCCGAGCGCGGAATCCTCGCGCCAGCTCTTGGCGCCGTCGAGCGAGGGGCCGGTCCAGACGCCAGCGACGGCGACGCTCTGCACCTTCACCTGACGGCAGGGCCAATCGCTCTGCCCCGCCGCCTGCGGCTGCGCATGCGCAGCAAAGGCGCAAGAAAGAGCGAGAGCCAGAGCGGCGGAAAGGTAAGTCTTCATGGGGGAACGATCTGCGGCTGTGAGCGACGGGCCTCGTTTACGCCTTTTCGCCGCGCGCCGCAAAGGCGCGCCGATGCGCCCGGCGCCTCGCGGCGGCGGGGGAGGAAGGGCGGTTCGGGACGCTCCGGCCCCTTTCGGCCGCAGCGCGAAGAAATTCTGTCGGTTCCGGAGCGTCCCGAAACGCGGCTTCGCCTTCTCGTCGACGTCCCGAGGCGCATTCGGACCCGCGAATCCTGGGTTTTCACATTCAGGACCCGATCGCTTCCGATGGCCTGGGCTCACGGAACGGCTCTCGCTCTCCCTATGGACGGGAGAGAAACGCCGGTCCGGCGACGCGCCGCCTGTCCAGGGACGGGGGTCGCCGTCCCGGATGGAGCCGGCCCCCGCCCGCGTTCCCTGACCCGAGAAACGCGCCCTTGCGTCGGCGGGAGCGAGGGCGGAGATAGGAATATTTTCAGCATGTGTCAAGGGGCGGGCGGTGGGGAGGTTCGGCTTTGACCCAAATGAGACCTTCGCGGAAGCGGGTTGACCTTGGACCACAGCATCGCTCGACTTTTGACAGTATCTTCTGCACAAGCCAAGCGGTTGAAAATTCGGGGTGTCGTGCAGACTTGCGAAGGCGGTGATTTTTGAACATCGCCTATCGTCAAACCAAATTTCTGTAACTAGGTTACAGAAGTGGGTTGACACCAGCTTCCTTAAGGTATTTACAGATAGTCATAGTTCGTGCCAAGCCTGAAAGGAGTGAATTATGATGCCCTCTCTCAACCAACCTCCCTACGACCCCGCTGCCGTTGGCGCTGCTATCGACAACATCATTTCCGCTTTAGAGCGCCTTAGGCTGCTCCTTGTCCCAGAAGAGAGCACTGACTCTTCGGAGTTCGACCCCAAAGACCCAGCGAACAAATACGACGTAGGCGGCTTAGAAAAGCTCACGAATCGCGGCGTTGAAATTTGCTATCGCTACTTTGATGCTGGCAAAACTCGCTATGCTGTTTCGGAACTCATGAACATCAGCTTTGGTGCTGCAAATCATCGCTACAAAGCATGGGAAAAAGCTGGCGGTGTTAACCGCGTTAAGATAGCTATCGAATAGCGATCAATCGCCTCATCGTGCGAGGAGAGGTGCCCGTCAGGCGGGGCCTTCGCTCAACTTACGAAAATGGAACTGCGTCCCATGCGGACGCAGCATTCGCATAGTTCCCGTTATATGGAACCAGTGCGAACGTCCCCTTCTGGCGCCGCCCGGCCGTTGGGGACGGCGAACGAGGAACTCTGAACCATAAGCGACCTCTCCCAAGACGCAGAGCGACAGCTCGATTAGCGCCAACTTGGCGTCATTCGCTATACTCCGAGACGAGCTGCTGTTAGCCTCGACTCATGAGCACACATGATTTTCCTGCTTACGACTTGGCCGATCCGCGACCCCTCGCGGCGAATGCGCCCTACACTTTTTTTCTTCCGACCCTAGACGAGCTCGCCGCGGTGGCGCCAATGGACATCGTCAAGCTGATGTTCGACTATACGCATCAAACGGAAAGATGGCCCACGGAACGGATGTGGGTGACTGTCGGCGAAACGGATGGCGACGTTCTTCGTGGCGCGCTCTGCAATTCGCCTGACGAGCCGACCTCCCCGCTCTCGCCAGGTGATGTCATCGTTTTCCAGCGCCATCATATCATTGCGATCCAGTGGGACCATCCTGAAATGGCCCCTCCGTCTTCGACGCAAAGGGAATATTGGGAACGATGCGTGGTCGACGATTGCGTCATTGATGGGAGCGAGCCGATCGAGTTCCTCTATCGTGAGGAACCAAACCTCGAGGAGGAGGGCGACGAATACCCAGACAGTGGTTGGCGCATTCGGGGGCGGCAAGGTTCGGCAACCGATATCGAGATGGATGCCCGCTCGCTTTCTTACGTGGCGTTGGGCGCGGTGCTCAACCTCGACGACAGTTGCCTGACGTGGATCGATTCGCCGGTCGGCACGTCCCTGATGCGGGACTTCGATACCGGCGACTATGTACTGCAAGAGTAAGCAGCTCCAAAACCGCATGGCCCTCGCAACCGCCAATTTGCAGGGCCTCGACGTTGGTCAACGCAAAACTCTGACCCTGAACGGACGTTTAAATATCTTCTTCCCTTCCCCCGGAATCGTTAAGGCCGAGCAAGTTCTGCCTTCATACGAAAGAATATCGTTCGATCTATGCGGTCGATATTCTGTAGATGCTCTAGCACGGCGCTTTTTCCGCATTCCAGGCGTCGCGCAACACGCGTCAATGAATCTACATCTTTAATTGGACCGACGACGTGAAGCGCAGCGTCGACCAATCGATATGGCATTAAGAACATTGCCGCGAAAGCATTTGCACGCCGTTCGATTGTCTCTGGAGCCCAAGGGGTGCTGGAATGTGTTATCGTTCGTGCTGAGCCGCGATCCGACAGAATATGCGCGAGTTCGTGTGCGATAGTAAAGCGAAGTCCCTGCTTAGTTTTATTCCACTTTGCGAATTGGTTCACGATGACAGTGGGAGTAAAGCCCGGCCCTGCGATCGCCACGCCTCTAAGGCTTTGATCCTTGACGCTGACATAGCGGAGGTTCACGCCGAGCGTATTTATAATTTTGTCGATGTCGACAGACCGAGTTGAGGCAACACTCCCGCCGATGCGTTCATGGGTTTCAAGAGCTAACTCGTAGCCTTCCTCCCACGCCGCATCGCGAGAAGGCGGCGCCCTGTTCTCTGAAAGTTCCGACAAAAGAGATGGCTCCGGCCGGTTTGTCCGCGCTGCGTCGAGTTCTAACAGAAGAATTGTCGCATCCTCCTCCGAAAGGTTGGGAGTAAGTGTCCCAAACATAGCCACTTCCGGGGAGAGCGGGTGGAGGACCCCGAACTGCATCTCCTGCGAGGATGTCTTATGACTCGTGCGCAGAAGGCGCGAGAGATGCTTGCCCATAAACCAGTTCTCGGCTTCCTGCTCTTCCTCCATCCCGGCGGATGGGACAGGAATGAAGTTGAAGTGACGCCGAGACTCGGCAACATTTCGGCCCCATTGGAGCCACTCCGACATCGCACTGGCAACTACTCCGACATCGATCAAAGCAGCACCTCGATTGAACTGAAACTCGAGACCTGCAGGAGACCCCACCGTGGGACCCGGATCGTAGCTGATCTCCATGAGATCGCTTTGTCTGCGGAACCAGATGTTAGGAAAAATACCGCCCGCGGAGCCAGCCCAAACCGAGTGGCGCCGCCGCCAATCCTGCATTTCGGACCGCAGAACCCGTGCAGTTTCTCCTTCGTCGTCCAACAGGATACGTTCGCCCTGTTCGAACGCCACTATCAGGTTTTCATGGCCGCCGATTGAAGCAGGCGGCCGTTGTTCATGGAAAAAGGGGGACCACACCTCCCCAAGCCATTGGAGGAGCGGCCCTAGGTACCATCGCACTTCGTCACGGATTTCGCCGTTGGGACGTGTGTGCCTCGTCAGCGAACGGCCACGCACAAACAGGCGCCAATCGCCATAGGACCAACCATAGGCTTCCGGACCGCCACGGGGAGCTGGGTCGTCGACCAGGCGAGCTTGAATCGCGAAGCTATTCGGATCACCAAAGGTGGACCAAGTCATTATCCGTCTAATTCCTTTGCTAGTTTCTCGGATGAGAAGAGACTCTTGATCTGACGCCTCGTCACTTTGTTCTCGGCGATCATAGCCTCTCTTATCGCATCCGGCACCGCAGACCAGGGTACAGGGTACCCATGCCAGGTATCACCGACGGTATGGCGCGCGATGAAGGCCATTCCATCCCTCGTGGCAAAACGCGAACCGTTTGGTGGATCCTCCGAACTTTCGTCTAGCAGCGCCTGCGCTAGGTTATGCGACCACGACGGGCACAATGTAGCGTCTGGATCGAACGGTTGCATCCAGCTCTTGTGCTTTGGATTTGGGTCATACCGCAAAGACCGCTCCACAGTTTAGATGGCCGAACTTGTCGGCGCCGCACGCCAAAAAGTATTGAGCATTTCTAAACAATTTTTCGGATTGGTGATACCACGCGCAAATGGCGACGGCACAACGTCCGCTCCTGGCGCCTCTCGGAATTTCAAATCGCGGCGCCGTCGCGCGGGGGCGGGTTATCCCTTATAACGCGCGCCTATGCGGATCATTCCGGTCATCGATCTGAAGGGCGGCCATGTCGTGCGCGCCTTTCGCGGCGAGCGCGCCGCCTATGCGCCGATAGAGACGCCGCTCGCCGCCGGCAGCGCGCCGGATGCGATCGTCGCGGGCTTTCTGCGCCTCTTCGATTTCGATACGATCTATATCGCCGATCTCGACGCGATCGAGCGTTGTGGCGATCACGCCGAGGCGATCGACGCGCTGGCGCGGAGCTTTCCGCAAATCTCGTTCTGGGTCGATGATGGCGCCGCATGCGAGCCTGAAGGCTCGCGGTCCGATGCGGCGCCTGGACCGCGAGCCTTCAGGCTCGCTCATGCCGAGCGCAATATCGATCATGTTGTCGGCAGCGAGAGTCTCGCGCAGCATGCCGCTCCCGATCTCTCGCATGACGCGCGCGCGATTCTCTCGCTCGATTTTCGCGGCGACGCTTTTCTCGGGCCGCGCGCGCTTCTCGACGATGCGGGGCTCTGGCCGCCGCGAATCATCGCCATGACTCTGGCGCGCGTCGGCGCCTTCGCGGGGCCGGATGTCGCGCTTTTATCCTCGCTGGCGCGCCGCGCGCCGGGCCGGGAAATCTACGCCGCCGGCGGGCTGCGCGATGCGCGCGATCTCGAGGCCTTGGCGCGTATCGGCGTCGCCGGCGTGCTCGTCGCCTCGGCGCTGCATGACGGGCGGCTGTCGCCAGACGATTTGCGTAGAGCATAAAAAGAAAGAGGAGCCGCGGTCGGCGGCTCCTCTTTAGTCGATTGCAAGCCTGCGCTGCGTCTCAGTCGGCGGCGGCGAAGGGGTGCTTGGCGGTCACGCGCTCGGAGAGCACCTTGGTGGCGCTCGGATCGCCCTTCAGCGCGCGGGCGATGGCTTCCTTGGTGGCGCGATAGTTGAAGTCCTGGATCTTCTGGTCGTCATTGGCTTCCCAATGAATGAACACGCCGACCGAGATGAAGAGGTCGTCGGCCTGCTCGATCGGGATGATCCCCTCGGCGACGCTGTCGGCGACGGCCTTGGCGACGCCATATTGCGCCGGGCCGAACATCTGAACCGCCTGCTTGGCGTTCTTGATCGTCACTTTGTTGAAGAGGATCGTGTAGGGCTTGACCAGGAGGTTCGGCGCGACGACGGCGAGAAGCGTCGTGAAGCCGTCCTTATTGTTGACGAGCGCATTGGCGAAAGCCGTTTCGGCGGAGCTGCCGCGCGGTCCGATCAGCAGATCGATATGTGCGACCTCATTGCCCTCGCCGACGAGCGATTCGCCGACCAGCAGCTTGGGGGTCGAGGAGCTGGCGCCGGCCTTCGGAAAGAGGGCGCCCAGAATCTTATCCAGTATCGAAGCCATATTCGATTTCCTTTCGGTCTGTTCGTCACGCCTTGGCGGCGTTGTTCTCGGCCTGCGCGAGGCCCCCCAATCTCGCTGCAACTTCCGTCAGGAAGCCGACTGGTGACGCGCCGACCGCGGATCGATTCGCTTCAATTCGAGTCGACGAAGAGGAGCCGCGGACGGCTCCTCGAAAATCCGGCGACGGGCGCCGCATCGCAGCGAGGCGACGACGCGCGCGAGGCGCGCCGACGCTCGCCGGCCGAACGAGCGATGAGCTCAGTTCGCGCCGAAAGGATGCTTGACGTCGTTGCGCTTGGCGACGACCTCGGCGGCCTTCGGCTCGCCCTTGACGGCGCGCGCGATGGCTTCCTTCGTGGCCTGATAGTTGTACTCCTGGATCTTCTTGTCGTCGTTGGCTTCCCAATGGATGAACACGCCGACCGAGATGAACAGGTCATCGGCCTCGGCGAGCGGGATCACGCCTTCGGCGACGGAGTCGGCGACGGCCTTGGCGACGCCGGCCTGAGCCGGTCCGAACATCTGAACGGCCTGCTTGGCGTTCTTGATGGTGACCTTGTTGAAGAGGATCGTGTTCGGCTTGGCCAGCAGATTCGGCGCAACGACGGCGAGCAGCGTGGTGAAGCCGTCCTTGTTGTTGACGAGCGCATTGGCGAAGGCGGTCTCGGCCGCGCTGCCGCGCGGTCCGATCAGGAGGTCGATGTGAGCGACTTCATTGCCTTCGCCGACGAGCGACTCGCCGACCATGAGCTTGTTGATCAGGGCCATGTTTCTTCCTTTCGATAAACTCGACTTGTCGCCCACGCGGCTGCCAGCGCGGGCGCCTCCCTCTGTCTCTCCGGCGTCAGGCCGAAATGCGGCCGAGCCGGACGAGCCGGTCGCGAGACCATCTCGCGCGGCGCGAACTCAACCATTTTTGTGGACGTTCGGCAAGATGGCGAGGAGATAATCGACAAAAAGCGCGGCGACCGTCAGGTCCGCGCAGGCGCCCGGATTATAGCCGCTTTTTTTGAGAGAATGATCCAATTCCAGAGCGATCCGGAACATGGACTCTCTATCGTGCGCGGCGTCTAGAAGAGAAGCCGCTTCTTGGAAGCGCGTCAAGGTCTCGAGAGCGACTTTTTCGCCGAATTTCCGCTGGATATGCGTGTCGGCAAAAAGTCGTGCGTAAGTCATGAAGAGAAGCAGCGTCACCGTCTCGCGGTCATGGCCGTGCGCCCGCGCATCTCGGATCGCCTCCTGGCCCAGCGCGAAAATATCGGCGAATCCATTCGCATATTGCCGCGCGACGAGGTCGCGGTTGGCGGCGAGCGCCATGGCGTCGCTCAGCGAGATTTGCGCCGGCGCGGCGACGTCGTGCTGCGGCGCCGCGCCGAGACCGGCGGGCGAGGCGCGCATTATGGCGCGAAAGGCGAGATCGGCGTCCGACGAATCGAGCGATTCCAACGTCGCCGCCAGCTTTTCGGCGAGTCCCCCTTCGCCCTCTCGCAGCGCGGCGTGAGCGAGCGGCGCGCATAAGAGAATAATGCCGAGATTCGTGTTGCAGCCGACGCGCGCCCAGGTCGCGTCCACCGCGCCGAAGATGCGCTCGCCGACGCTCGCGCCCGTCGCGGCGAGATGCGGAGCGGCGGCGGCGGCGCTGGCGATGAAGTCCTGCGCCTCCATGCCATGGCCGGGCGCATATATATGGACATTGCCGGGCTTGGGCGCGGCGAGCTCGTCCTCGCAGGCGGCGATAAAGGCGCGCGCGATCTGCTCCGAAAGGGACTCAGCCATTGGCGCGGCGCGCCGCGGCGCCGATCGCCGCCATTATGTCGCCGGCGATGCGCTCGGCGATCTGATAGGGGGTCACGCTCTGCAGCCCGCTCCATCCCGGCATGCTGTTGACCTCCAGCACCATGGGCAGGCCGTCCGCGCCGCTGATGATATCGACGCCGGCGAAATCGGCGCCCAGCGCGGCGGCGGCGCGCAGCGCCAATTCGCGCTCGCGCGCGCTCGGCTCGCAGGGAGCCGGCTTTGCGCCCTGGCGGATGTTGGTGATCCAGCGCCGCGAGCGCCGCCGCATCGCGCCGATGATCTCGCCATGGGAGACGAGAATGCGCATATCCTCGTACCAAACGTCGCGCGGCGGGACGAAGCGCTGCAGATAGAAGACGCCGCGCGCTTCCTCCGTCGTCGGCAGATCCTCCTCGCGGCGAATGAGCTTCAAGCCCCAGCCCTGCGCGCCGAACAAAGGCTTCAGCACCAGCGGCGCGAGCCCACATTCGTTGCGGATGATGCGCAGCGCCTCGCTGCGCGAGCCGGTCACGAAGGTCGCGGGAGTCGGAATGCGCGCGGCGGCGAGCAGAAAGCTCGCGGCGGATTTGTCGGTGCAGCGCTCGATCGCGCGGGCGCTATTGACCAGCGGAACGCCGAGCGCGCCGAGCGCGTGCAGCACGCCGAGCCGCAGCGTGACGGTCTCCAGCGAGCCGTCGCCGATCGCGCGTACGACGGCGGCGTCCGGCAGCGCGCCGTGAAAGCCAGGAATGGCGATGTGCTGCGGCCGCGCCGTGTCGATCTTGCAGGCGCCGAGCCGCACGGGAATGGCCCGCGCGCCGTGACGCGCGAAGCCCTTGATGAGACGCTCGACATGCCAGTCGAGCTCGTCGGTGAAGATCGCGATGCGCAGCGCCCCCTCTCGGGGGCGCGCGGGCTCAGCCGAAAGAGGCTTCGAGCAGTTTTTCGTCGATGGCTCCGCCACGGAAAGTCTCGCCTGTCTCCACTGCCGTCACGATCGCCTCGGCGGGCGAGAACAGGCTGGGGTCGATCTTGTAGAAGTCGCCCTTATACGCTTTGAAAATTTCCGCGAAAGGCCGTCCGTAGTCGCGTGAGGTCGAGCTCGGCAGTTTCTCGGCCAGCTCCTTGGCCGCCGCCGCCGATCCGCGCACGAAGAGATGAGCGCGGCCGGAATAGATGATCGCGTCATTGGTGCGGCCCATGGCCGTGACGAAATCGGGATGCGGCGGCGAGAGCGGCGCGGCAGCGATGCCGTCCACAATATGCTCGAGCGGGAATTTCAGCTCATGCGCCTTGTGCAGCGCCACCTCGAGCACGCGGCCGACGACCTGCACGCTGCCGGCGAGGCTCTGCGTCGGCGCATAGACGAAGGCGAGCTTGTCCGGCGAGACGCCGCAATCATTGGCGACCTTGGCCACGACGGCCTCCGGCGGCGGCGCGCCGGCCTCGAGCACGATGGTCGAGCGATCGGCGGAGTCCTTATAGGGAAGCTCCTGGAACAGCGCCTCCTTGCGCGCCAGCGAGCGGCCGGGGCCGGAGCCGAGCGCGAAGAATTTCTCATGGGAGAGGCTCCAGCCGGCATATTGGCTGGCGAGGCAGGCGACGACCGGGTCATTGCTGGAGACGGTGAGCCAGAAGGGCCAGTTCTTCTGGCCCGGAGCCGGCGAGAGCGTGACCTTGCCGAGGCCGCCGAGGCAGATTTCCGTGAGCAGAAGGCCGGCGTCTATGCCGCCCGCCACCTTGGCGCCGGCGTCGATCAGCAGCTCTCCGAGGCTTCCGCGCGAAACGGCGAGGCGATAGCGCTCCGCGCCTGCGACGAGCCTGTCGACGATCTCGCCCGCCAGCGCATTGACGCTCGCCGTGGCGCGCCCGCTCGTATCCAATGTCCCTGTCACGTCTTTTGTCCTCGATTGGGGACCGGCTCCTCGGGCCGGCCGAAAATGCGGCGCGACTTTACTAAGCTTTCGTCCCGGGCGAAAGCCGCGCCGGGCGAAAGGCCTGTCACTCCCCCGTCAAGAGACTCACACGAGAGCATTACACGCGCCTGCTAGGAGAGGAGCCGTGATGCGGCGTCCGAGGGCTTACTCTTCTCGAGGAGAAGCGCAAATGGCCGACAATATCGCGGAAAAGTCCGGCGAGGCCGGCAAGAAGGACAATAACACTGGCAAGCTGATCGTCGGCGGCATAGCCGCGGTCATCGGCGGGGTGGTGGGCTATGGCCTGTTGGGCGGCCCGGCCATCCTCGCCAGCGCAGTGGTTTTCGGTCTCATCGGAGCAGCGCTGGGCTCCGTGTTCGACTGAACGCGTCAGTCGTGTGTGGCGTCGCGAGTCGCCGCCCTTCGGGCGGTTGTGCGGAATTCTAGGACGTAGTCATTTCCCCTTCAGGTCGCGGCCCCACGTTCGCCCGTGGGGCCGTTTTTTTGTTTCAGGCGGCCGCCAGCGCGGCGATATCACGGCGGGCGGAGGCCAGCGCCTCCTCCTTCTGCGCCGGGCCGAGGCCGACGCCCTCGGCGCGGACGAAGGCGAAATCGGTGACGCCGAGATTGCCGAAGGTCGTGCGCAGATAGGCCTCCTGATGATCCTGCGCCGAAAGCGTCGCATTGCCCGCATAGAGGCTGCCGCGCGTCGAGACGACGATGACGCGCTTGCCGGTCACGAGGCCCCGAAGTCCGTCGGCCGTATAGGCGAAGGTCTTGCCCGGCACGACGAGATGGTCGATCCAGCCGCGCAATTGCGTGGGAATGGAGAAATTATACATTGGCGCGCCGATGACGACGATATCGGCGGCGAGAAATTCCTCCAGAATCGTGCGGGCGGTGGAAAGCTCGGCCCGCAGCGCCGCATCCTCCGGCTCCGAGCCGGCTCCGCGAGCAAAAAAAAGCGCGCTGGAGAGCATTGGCGGCGCCGCGGCGGCGACGTCGCGATAGACGACCTCGAGACCGGGACGATCGCCGCGCAGCTTCGCCACCAGCTCGGCGGTGAGCCGGCGGCTCAGCGATTTCTCTCCCATAATGCTCGAATCGATCTGCAAAAGGCGGGTCATCCGGCTCGCTCCTGGTATCAAAGGGTAACTTAGGCTAGGTTGCCCCCTGTCGCTGCGACGCGCAAGGAGGCACATTTTTGGAACGGGGTCACATTCATGTTCCTGCCCAATGCGGGCGCATTGCGGCCATTCTGTCACGCATCGGCGACAAATGGACTGTGCTGGTCGTCGAATCGCTCGGGAACGGGCCTTTGCGGTTCAACGAGCTGCGGCGTCGCATCGGCGGCATTTCGCAGCGCATGCTGACGCTGACGCTGCGCGCGGCCGAGCGCGACGGCTTCGTGACGCGCACCGTCTATCCCATAATTCCGCCCCGCGTCGATTATGAGCTGACGCCGCTCGGCCGCTCCTTGCGCGAGCCGCTGCATAGGCTGGGCGATTGGGCGCTCGAGAATGTCGAGACCATCGAGGAATCGCGGCGCCGTTTCGATGGCGAGGCGGAAAAGCAGGCCGCGGCGCCACGGCCGCAGCGCGCCGTCGGCGCGTGAGCGCGCCAGCGCGGCCTTCTCCTTTGCGCTTTTGAAAAAATCATGCGCAATGCAGCGCGAATGAGATTCGTCGGAGTGAGCCGAGAGTGACCGAGCGTCCGCAGACCAATGTTTCCTATGGCGCCGCTGCGCTCGTCTTTCTGGCGGCGGCGGTGGTGCTCGCTTTTCCGTGGCTGTCCGGCCGCGTCACCGTCCCCTGGGACGCCAAGGCGCATTTCCAGCCGCAATTCGCCTTTCTTGCCCATGCGCTGCATTCTGGCCAATCGCCCTTCTGGACGCCCAATGTCTTCGCCGGCTCGCCGCAGCTGGCCGATCCGCAATCGCTGATCTTCTCGCCCTTCTTCCTCCTCGCGGCCTGGCTCGTTCCCGAGCCCAGTTTCGCGCTCGAGGACGGCATCGTCTTCTCGATGCTGGCGATGGGCGGGCTCGCCTTCATCGCCTATTTCCGCGACCGCAAATTCTCGGCGGAAGGCGCGCTACTCTGCGCGCTGGCTTTCGCCTTCGGCGGCTCGGCCGCCTGGCGCATTCAGCATACGGGGCAGGTGATGAGCCTCGCCTGGTTCCCGGTGACGCTCTTTCTGCTCGCCCGCGCGCTCGATCGCCGCTCGGCGCAATGGGGCGCCTATGCCGGCGTGGCGGCGGCCTTTCTCGTGCTCGGCCGCGATCAGGTCGCCTTTCTCGAAGTGCTCATCCTCTCGGCCTACGCCGTCTTCCGCGTCTTTTCCGACGACACGAAGATCTCTACCGCCGTCGCTCCGCTCGCGGCCGGCGCGGCCTGCGGCGTCGCCATCATCATCGTTCCGCTCTTGCTGACGATGGAGCTGGCGTCGCAATCCAATCGGCCGGCCATCGATCTCGAAGGCGCCTTGCGCGGCTCGCTGCATCCGGCGGCGCTGCTCACTTTCGTCTCGGCCAATCTCTTCGGCACGGATGGTCCGCTCGCGAATTTCTGGGGTCCGCCGGCGCTCGTCTTCGGCTCGCCGGATCTCTTTCTCGCGCGCAATATGTGCGACGTCTACATTGGCGCGCTGCCGCTGCTCTCGCTCATCGCGCTGACGCGTCACGGCCTGCCGTCCAATCGCGAGATCAGCTTCTTTTCCGCCGCGGCGCTGGCGTTGCTGCTCTATGCGCTCGGCCGCTTCACGCCGGCCTTCGCGCTGATGTTCCATATTCCGGGCGTCGATCTCTTCCGCCGCCCGGCGGACGCGACCTTCCCGCTCTGCGCCGTGCTCGCCATTCTCGCCGGCTTCGGCCTCAATGTCGTCGCCAATGCGCCGAGCAGACCGCCCTTGCGCTATCTCGCGGCGGCGCTGGGCGTGCTGTTCGCGCTCGCCATTGCGCTCGCCTGGAGCAAGGATCATCTTTCCGCGGCGCTCCTGCCGCTGGCCGAGAGCGCCGGCTTCGTGGCGCTGGCCTTTCTCGTCATCGCCTTCGCGCCGTGGCTCGCCATGCGCCGCTATGCGCTGCTCGCCGCCGTCGGCGCGACGATGACACTCGATCTCGCCGTCAACAACGGCCCCAATGAATCGACGGCGCTGCCGCCGCAGAATTTCGACGTGCTGCGCGCGGACACGCAAAACGATACGATCGCTCTGCTGCGGGCGCGTCTCGCGGCGACGGCGGCGCCGGATCGGCGCGACCGCGCCGAGCTCGCCGGCATTGATTTCCATTGGCCCAACGCCTCGCTCGTGCACGGCTTCGATCAGGAGTTCGGCTATAACCCGGTGCGCCTGCGCCTGCTCGAGGAGGCGACCGGCGTCGGCGATCATCTCGCGCTGCCCGATCAGCGCGTCTTCTCCAAGCTCTATCCCTCCTATCGCTCGACGCTCGCCGATCTCATCGGGCTGCGCTTCATCGCGACCGGCGTGCCGATCGAGGAGATCGACAAAAATTTGAAGCCCGGCGATCTCGAATTCATCGCGCGCACCAAGGACGCCTATGTCTATGAGAATAAGCGCGCGCTGCCGCGCGTGCTGCTCGCGACCTGCGCCACGCGCGTCGATTTCGCGCAGATGATCGAGGATGGCGTCTGGCCCGATCTCGACTATCGCGCCAGCGTTCTGCTGCAGGAGCCGCCCGTCTGCCGCCATTCGCGGCCGGAGGAGGGCGAGGCGAGCGGCGCGCGCATCCGCTCTTACGCCAATACGGAAGTGGTGATCGACGCCGATGTTCCGCGCGGCGGCGGCTATGTGGTGCTGAACGACATCTACCACCCGTCCTGGACGGCGGAAATCGACGGCGAGCCGGCGGAAATTCTCCGCGCCAATGTGATGTTCCGCGCCGTCGCCGTGTCGCAGGGCAAGCATGAGGTGCGTTTCGTCTATCGGCCCTTCGACGAGCTGTGGCGGCGGCTGACGGGGCGGACGCAGTGATTTCATTCGATGCATTTCAACGAGGCCATAGATGCGGAACAGGTCTCTTCTGCGCGCGTCCGCTCGTCTGCTCGCGCCCTATAAAAGGCAGGCTCTCGCCGCGGCGCTGACGGGCGGCGCGGCGAGCCTCGCGACGGTCGGCGTTCTCGCCATGATCGAACGCGCCCTCGGCAATGGCCTCGCCGCCGCCGAGATCGCGATTTTCGCCGGGCTCTGCGCGACGATTCTCGCAGGCGAAATCGTCGCGAACCGCTCGAACAGCGAGGTCGTCCAGGGCGCTGTCGCCGATCTTCGCAAGGAGCTGGTCGACAAGATTCTCTGCGCGCCGGTGGCGGCGCTCGAGCGCTTGCAGCGGCATCGCATCGTCACCGCGCTCAATCACGACGTCGATGAAATCTGCGAGTTCGTGCGCGGACTTCCCTTTCTATTCGTGTCCGTGCTCACCGCGCTCGGCTGCGCGGCCTATCTCGTTTTTCTGTCCTGGCGCCTCGCGCTGGTCGCCGTCGCCTTCGCCGGCCTGCCGATCTATCTCATGCGGCGCGCCCTTTCGAGCGGCTTCGAGCTATTCGACGCCGAAAGACGCGCGCGCGACGAGCTGCAGAAGGATTACGACGCGCTGATCGAGGGCGCGAAGGAGCTGCGCCTCAATCGCGCGCGGCGCGCGGCGTTCCGCAATGATCGGCTGTTCGCGCGGATCGAGCGCATACGCGATTTGACGACGCGCAATTTCGTGATTTTCTCCACCGTCGAGGCGATCGACACGACGTCCATCTTCATCGTCATCGGCGCGCTGACCGCCGCGCAATCGGCGCTGGGGGAAGCGCCCGCCACGACAGGGACGTTCATCGTCGCGCTTCTCTATATGCGCACGCCCGTCATTGCGATGATCGCCAATGTCCCGAGGTTCGGCCGCGCCGCGACGTCGTTTCGCCGTGTCGTCGATCTCTCCGAGAGCTTCACGACGGCGGAGCCGCGGCTCGTCGAAAGCGCAGCGCAGCCGCCTTCGCCGTTCTTCGGCTCGGTGGAGTTGCGCGGCGTGACCTTCCAATATTCGCAGGCGGAGAATGTCGCCGGCTTCACGCTCGGGCCGGCGGATTTTCACATTCGCCCCGGCGAGATCGTGTTCATCGTCGGCGAGAATGGCGGCGGCAAGACCACGCTGCTCAAGCTCATTCTCGGCGTCTATCCGCCGACGAGCGGCGAAATCCTCGTCGATGGCCGGCCGGTCTCCGACGCCGAGCGCGACGATTATCGTCAGCTCTTCTCCGCCGTTTTCTTCGATTATTTCCTTTTCGACGATGTGAGCGTCTCGCAGGAGTCGGCCGCCGCGGCGCAGGATTATCTCGCGCTCATGGAGATTTCGGAAAAGACTGCGATCGAGAATGGCGTCTATACCACCACGGCGCTCTCCGCCGGACAGCGCAAGCGTCTCGCGCTCGTGTCCGCCTTCGCCGAGGGGCGGCCGGTGATGGTCTTCGACGAATGGGCGGCGGAGCAGGACCCGGCGTTTCGCCGCGCTTTCTATCGCGAGATTCTTCCCGATCTGAAGCGGCGCGGCAAGACGCTCGTCGTCATCTCCCATGACGATCGCTATTTCGACGCCGCCGACCGCATCGTCACGATCAGCGGCGGAAAGATTTCGGCAGAAGCCTGAGGCTGCTCACGAGTCCAGCCAGCCGGCGAGCTCTCGTCGCGCGATCGTCTCTAGCGCGCGCAATCCATCCTCGCTGTCGTTGAGGCAATCGAGTCGCGCGAATTTTTCGCCGCCGGCTGTCAAATAAGAATGACGCAGCTCGACGCCGATCTCCTCGAGCGTCTCCAGGCAATCGGAGACGAAGCCCGGCGTCAGCACGGCGACGCGTTTCACGCCGCTCTGCGCCAGCTCCTGCAGCACATTCGCCGTATAGGGGCCGATCCATTGCGCGCGGCCGAAGCGCGATTGAAAGGCGAGGCGCAAATGCTGCGTCGACATGCCGAGCGCGGCGCGCAGACGATCGTATGTCGCCTCGCAATGGCGGCGATAGGGATCGCCGCGGTCGATCTGCGCTTGCGGCAATCCGTGGAAAGAGGCGATCAGAACATCCGGCGTAAAATCCAGCGCAGCGAGTTGCGCGCGCGTCGAGGCGGCGAGCGCTTCTATATAGGCGGGATCGTCATAGAAGGGCGGGACGATGCGCAATGTCGGCTGCTCGCGCAATAGCGCCAGCGCGCGCGCCGCATCGTCGAAGACGGAGGCCGTCGTCGAGGCCGCATATTGCGGATAGAGCGGAAACAGAAGAATGCGCTCGCAGCCCTTTGCGCGCAGCGCGTCGATCTTCTCGCCGATGGAAGGCCCGGCGTAGCGCATGGCGAAATCGACGACGACGCCCGTATCCGTGAAGCGGGCGTCGAGCTTTTCCGCCTGCGCGCGGGTGATCGTCTTCAGCGGGCCTTCGTCGCGCTCCTCGTTCCAGACGGAGCGATAGGCGCGCGCGGAGCGGCGCGGCCGAAAGGTGAGCACGAAGCTCTCGAGAATGGGACGCCACAGCACGGGCGGCAGATCGACGACGCGGCGATCCGACAGAAACTCGCGCAAATAGCGGCGCACCGACCAATAATCGGCGCCCTGCGGCGTGCCGAGATTGACGAGCAGAAGTCCGATGCGAGACGCGCTCATGCGATGATCTTTTCCAAGGCCGCGAGTTCCGCCGCCTCCATTGAGAAACCATTGTCCTCGGCCGGAAAGCGCCCCTCGCGGACATCGCGCGCGTAAGCGGCGACCGCCTCGCGCAACGCGGCGCCCAGCTCCACATAGCGGCGATTATGCTTGAAGTCGCGCGTTCCCAGCGCGGCGAGATCATGCACGACCAGCACTTGCGCGTCGCAATCGGCGCCGGCGCCGATTCCGATCGTCGGCGCGCGCAGACGCTCTGTGATCTTCGCCGCGAGCTCGCGCGGGATGAGCTCGAGAACGAGAAAATCGGCGCCCGCCGCGTCCAGCGCCAGCGCGTCGGCGAGGAGCTTGGCGGCGGCTTCGGCGGTTTTGCCCTGGCGGCGCTTGCCCTCTTGATGCTGCGACTCGAGCCCGATGTGGCAGCACACCTCATATCCTTCGCGCTTCAGAGCGCGCACGATGTCAGGCTGCGCGCCTTCGAATTTCACGCAATCGGCGCCGGCCTGCGCGAGAAGCGCGGCGCTGGCGAGAGCTTGCGCCTCGCTGTCATAGGTGGCGTAGGGGAGGTCGCCGATGAGATAGACGCCCGGCGCGCCGCGGCGCACGGCGGCGATGTGATGCGCCATATCGTCCAGCGTCACCTCGCGCTCGCTGGCATAGCCCAGCACATTGGTGCCGACGCTGTCGCCCACCATGACGATATCGACGCCCGCCTCCACCTCGAGCCGGGCGGTCGGCGCGTCATAGGCGGTCAGCACGACGAATTTCTCGCCGCGCTTCTTCATCTCGACGAAATGGCCAGCCGCCATCTGCGCTCACCTTTCCCGATCCGCGTCAGGGCGCTCTATAGAGCAAAGGCGGCCGCAGAAAAAGCGTTCAGCGCGCGCAGGCCTGCGGCGGCAGCGGCAGGCGTATGTCCTGCAGCTCGTGGGTGCATTTGTCGCAACCCGCGAGCAGCGCATAGGCGACGACGAGACCCGCCAGAATGCAGAGCTTGCGCATGATCCTCTTCCTCGAAACTCCGCCGCCGTGAATAGGGCTGCGCGGTTGATAGCTCGAGAAGGGCGCCCCTGTCATTTCAGCACGACCACGCGGGTTCCGACCTTCACCCGATCATAGAGATCGGCGACGTCGCGATTGGTCATGCGGATGCAGCCGGAGGAGACGGCCTCGCCGATCGTCTCGCCCTCATTGGAGCCGTGGATGCGATAATCGCTGGAGCCGAGATAGAGCGCTCTCGCGCCGAGCGGATTGTCCTGGCCGCCCGCCATATAGCGGGGCAGGTCCGGCCGGCGCTTCAGCATGGCGGCGGGCGGGCGCCAATCGGGCCATTCCTTCTTGGCGGTGATCGTCTTCACGCCGGACCAGGTGAAGCCCTCGCGGCCGACGCCGACGCCATATTCGATCGCCCGTGTGGGGCCGAGCACATAATAGAGCCGCCGCTCCTTGGTGGAGACGACGATCGTGCCCTTCTTATATTGCGGATGGCTCCAGGCCACCTCTTGGCTCGGGATCGACTGCAGGCGGAAATTATTGACGAAATCCGCGACCGGGCCGCGATCGAGAAAATTGGCCGCCTGCGCGCTCCCCGAAAGGACGAGGCCGAATGCGATAGCGCCCGCGCAGCGCGCCCAGCTCGAGATCATGCCCATTGCTCTCCGTTCCGTTTACGTCCGCGTCGTTTCTCGGGAGCAAATGCGGCCGAAATGGGATGACGACGCCGACGGCGCATTTTCGGCGACGGATGCGATTTGGAAAATATTGCGGTCTATAGATCACTTGCGCCGCTCGGCGCGCCGACGACTTCCTTACCCCCCGAAACCGAAAAGGCTCCCTCATGCCGATCACTCTTCGTGTGCTGATCCTAATCTCGGCGCTGCTCTTCGGCGCGGCCGCGCAGGCGGCGCCCGCCTCGCGAAATGCGCCGGTCGAAGTTTCTTCCGGCGTGAAATACGAGCTCGTGGCGCGCTGGGACGCCCATCGGCTGAACCAGATAATGGAGACCGACACGCCGAAATTCGCGGGCGTCAAAGTGGACTACACGCCGGCGCGCAATGGCGTGAGGCTCTACAGAATCACTTATTCCTCCGTCATACCGGAGAAGGGCAACGCCCCGACCGTCGCCTCCGGCCTGCTCGCCGTGCCGGACACGAAGGAGACCTCGTTTCCCATGGTCTCCTACCAGCATGGCACGGTCTATGGGCGCCACGAGGTGCCCTCCTTCGCCGAGGAATCTCCCGAGACGCAGCTGATGATCGCGCAATTCGCCGGGCAGGGCTATGCCGTGATCGGCGCCGATTATTTCGGCCTCGGCGTCTCGCGGGAGCCCGAGGGCTATATGGTGAAGGCCAGCCATCAGCAGGCCTGCTATGATCTGCTGGTCGCCAGCCATGCCGTGCTCGACCATTTAAAGCTGAAGAGCGACAAGCTTTTCCTCTCGGGCTGGTCGCAAGGGGGCTTCGTCACCATGGCCTTTCTGGAGAAGCTCGAGAGCGCGGGCGTCGCCGTGCGCGGTGCGGCCACCGCCAGCGCGCCGCTGGATCTCTTCGCCGCCATGGAGGGCTTTCTCGACTTTCCGCGGCCGAACGACGCCGTCTGGCTGAACAGCATCTTCATCCTGTCGGCCTTTTCCTATGAGAACTACTATGGCGTCCCTGGCCTCGCCCGCTCGCTCTTCGCCGAGGAGCATTACGACATCGCCAAAAAGGCCTATGACCGCGAGCCTATCGACCCTGCGGCCGTGCCGACCGATCTGCGCAAGCTCATCAAGCCGGATTATTTCGATCCGCATTATTTCGCCAATTCGGCCTTCGGCCGGCTCATCGCGGCGACGCAGGCCTATCGCTGGGTGATAAAATCGCCGGTTCGCAACTATTACGGCGAGGCGGACGAGGCGATCACCCAGGGCGTCGGCCGCATGGCGATGACCTATGCGCAGGCTTTCGGCTCCGGCAATAAGGTCGTCGAGGCCGTCTCCACCGGGCCGACGACGCATCGCGGCACTTTCGCGACCGCGGTCCCGCAATGGAAGGCCTGGTTCGACGGCCGCTGAGCGCGGCCCTTGCATCCTGCGCCCACGCCGCTATAAAGCGCGCTTCGCGACGCTTCCGGCCGGGGGCTGAACGGAAGGCCTTTGGCTCCGCCACAGGCAGGGTTCGCCCGTCTTCCAGTGTCTCCGCCTTCGAACTTCCCGATCGAGCCTTTCCTTTGAAGGCTCGAAGGGCTCTGCGCCGAGAGCGGGCTCGCGACGATGAGGAAAGGCAAGAGAATGGCTCTCTACGAGCATATCTATCTTGCGCGCCAGGACGTTTCGCCCCAGCAGGTGGAAGCGCTGACGACGCAGTTCAAGGGCATCATCGCCTCGCTCGGCGGCAAGGTGACGAAGACCGAATATTGGGGCGTCAAGTCCCTCGCCTATCGGATCAAGAAGAACCGCAAGGCGCATTTCACCCTTCTCAACATCGACGCCCCGCCGGCGGCCCTCGCCGAGGTCGAGCGTCAGCAGGGCCTGAGCGAGGACGTTCTGCGCTTCCTCACTCTGCGCGTCGATGCGCTGGAGGAAGGCCCCTCCGCCCAGCTGCGCAAGCGTGACGACGACGACCGTGGCGACCGCCGCGGCCCCGGCGGCCCGCGCCCCGACCGTGGCGATAGAGGCGACCGTGGCGACCGCCGCCCGCGCCGTGACGAACCCCGCGCCGAAGGAGAGACTTTCTGATGAGCGCCGCAGCCCGCCGCCCCTTCTTCCGCCGCCGCAAGTCCTGCCCCTTCTCCGGCGCCAACGCCCCGAAGATCGACTATAAGGACACGCGTCTGCTCTCGCGCTACATCTCCGAGCGCGGCAAGATCGTGCCCTCGCGCATCACGGCCGTCTCGGCCAAGAAGCAGCGCGAGCTGGCCCAGGCCATCAAGCGCGCCCGCTTCCTCGGCCTTCTGCCTTATGTGATCCGCTGAGGCTTCGGGCCTTTCGGCCCGTCCGCTGGAATTCACGGCCGCGCGATGAGCGCGGCCGTTTTTTTGTCTCGGTGATACGCGTCTAGCTTCATGGAAAAGCCATTTTATCTGCCGAAATTCCTAGTCGCATATTTTCATGTTCTATCTTTCGAAGGTTCGTCATGTGCGAGATCGACAAGCGCTATCCGGTATTCGGGCTGCATTTTCGGCGTTACGCGCCTTTCGCCAAATTCGGCCGGGCCAATCCCCTGACGATGGGCTTCGGCTACTTCGCCGGAGACGACCGGGGCGTCTCCACCTCATTAAAGGACACTTCTCGGACCTATGCGGCCGTGATGTTCAACAAGTCTGGCGTCGTGCATCAATTTGCCGGCTCCAGCGGCACTGAGTTCCATCCCGCCATAGGCTCCGTCATCAAAGGCATGGCCGTTGTGAAGAGCAACCTCGTGCGGACAAAGCTGGAAGGGCCGAGTTTGTTCGAATTTCGCGCGAGCACAGCGGGAGGCAATCCGCTCGTTCCCGGCGCTCCAGACATAGACACCTTCATCGACGCACGGATCGATTTCGGCATGGCGAAGCGGCTGCGCGTCAGCGGCCACGTCTATGGCGACGATTTTCCCAATCTCGAAGTGTTCCTCATCTGCTATCGCACCGGCCGAACCGCTCTGCTGGTCGATGGTCAGACCGAGGGCGGGCGCAACACCGGCCCTATGGGACATCTGTTGGGCGATGGCGCGGATAATCTGCTCGCCGTTTTTCGCGGCGATTTGCCGCTCGACGACGAAGGGCGGCTGGCGCGCTCATCCACTGTGGAGCCGAAGACAATCTGAGAGTTTCTAACAATTAAATCGAACTATCATAGAATTCGACGAAAGCTGCATTTCCTCGAAAGCAATGAAGTCTCAATTTCTTCTTTACCTCGGCGGCGCCACGGGCCAATATCCCTCGCGGGAGACTGCATCCGGCGAGACGAGAGCTCGACAATGCGCGCGGAGAAACCGCAGCGCGGCCGGAGGCGACCAGAGGAGGGTGAATGTCGGAGGCCGCGACGGCCGACGATTGGCGTCGCCTCGTGTTCGACGAGACAGTCGCGGGCCTCGTGCTCGTCGACCAACGCGGCGCGATCATCGGCGCCAATCCCTGCGCGCGGCGCATGTTCGGCTTCGGCGCGGAGGCGGAGATCATCGGCCTGCCGCTCGCCCGCCTTCTGCCGCAGGCGTCGCAAGTCGACGTAAGCTCTGGCCTCGGCCTGCAGGGCGTTCGCTGCGACGGCGCGCGTTTTCCGGTCGGTGCGCGCTTCTCCGCCATCGCGCGCGGCGGCGAGCGCTTGGTTCTAGCGACGCTCGTCGATCTTCGCGATGCGAGCGCCGAGGAGGCCGCGCTCATCGCCCGCGCGCAGGAGCTGGAGCGCGTCAATGAGCGGCTCGCGCGTTTCGCCTTCGTCGCCTCGCAGGATCTTCAGGAGCCGCTGCGCAAGATCGCCGTCTTCGGCGATCTGATGGAGGAGGCGATCCGGCGCGGCGATACTGACGAGATCGCCCGCGCCAATGAGGTGATGCGTTTTTCGGCGCTGCGCGCGCGCGCGCTGGTGCAGGATCTTCTGTCCTTCTCGCGCATCGTGAACGACGAGCTGGAGCTCGCCTCGCTCGATCTGCGCGACGCCATCGCGCTTTCGCTGGCGGCCTTGTCGCCGACGATCGCCGAGACCGAGGCGCGAGTGGAGATCGATCTGCCTGAAGTCTCCATCACGGCCGACGCCACGCAATTTCAGCGGCTGGTGCAGAATATTCTCGCCAACGCCATCAAATATAGAAAGCCCGGCCGGCCGGCGGCGGTCGATATAAAGGGCTTTTGCGATGAGAGCTCGCTCCGCCTCGCCATCGCCGACGACGGCATCGGCTTCGAGGCGCAATATGCGCAGAAGATATTCGAGCCGCTGAAGCAATTGCACAGCAAGGTCGATTATCCGGGCTCGGGCGTCGGCCTCGCCATCTGCAAGGCGATCGCCGATCGCCATGGCTGGCGCCTCAGCGTCGAGGCGGAGCCCGGCGTCGGCGCGACCTTCTTCATCGTGCTGCCGATCCGCGACGCGCAGGCGCGCTGATCAGTCGCCGAGCCGCTTGCCCAGCCGCCCGGCGAGGTCCTGCACATATTGCCACGCCACGCGGCCGGAGCGTGCGCCGCGCGTGATCGACCATTCGAGCGCCTCACGCTCGATCGTCTCCTGCGGCGCGTCGAGCCCGTGATGGCGCGCATAGCCGAAAACCATGGCGAGATATTCCGCCTGGCTGCAATTGTGGAAGCCGAGCCAGAGGCCGAAACGGTCGGAGAGCGAGACCTTCTCCTCCACCGCCTCGCCGGGATTGATGGCGGAGGAGCGCTCATTCTCCATCATGTCGCGCGGCAGCAGATGGCGGCGGTTGGAGGTGGCGTAGAACAGCGCATTGCGCGGCCGCCCCTCGACGCCGCCCTCGAGCGCGGACTTCAAGGATTTGTAGCTCGTCTCCGCCGCATCGAAGGAGAGATCGTCACAAAACAGCAGAAAGCCGAACGGCTTTTCGCGCAAGGTGGAGAGCAGCATGGGCAGGCTCTCTATGTCCTCGCGATGAATCTCGATGAGCTTCAGCGGCCGCACGCATTCCTTTTCGCGCGCGATCGTCGCATGCGCCGCCTTGACGAGCGAGGATTTGCCCATGCCGCGCGCGCCCCACAGCAGCGCATTATTGGCCGGCAGCCCGCGCGCGAAGCGGCGCGTGTTGTCGATGAGCTGATCGCGTTGCCGCTCGACGCCCTCGAGCAGCGCGAGATCGACGCGATTGATCGCTGCGACGGGCGAGAATTCTCCGCGCGCCGCCCGCCAGACGAAGGCCTCGGCGCAGGAAAAATCCACCGCGCGCGGCGGCGGCGGGGCGAGCCGCTCGAGCGCTGTGGCGATGCGCTCGAGCAGAGCGAGCTTGGTTTCTTCCGACATGAGGGCTCCTCGCTGCGGCGCGAATGGCGCGGGCGAGGCGGCTTATAGCAGAGGATGCGGATGCGCGCTCGTCGTCACGCTATCCGCGCGGGCATGCGGCGGCGCGTCATCGCTCGGCCTCCGGCAAGCGTCCCGAGTTCGAGCGGCGCCGCGCCCGGCCGCGGCTTTGCGAAGAGCTGCTGCGCGAAGATATGCTCCAACGCGGTGTTGAAGGCCTGTGAGTCCGACGATGACGAGGAGGACATCATCAGCAGCCCTGCCCAGCTATCCAGCCACTGGCTTTGTGCGGCGCGCGGCCGGGCAGGGCGCGCGCTCAGAACTCCGCGCGCAGCGAGCCGAGGATAGTCCGCGGCGCGCCATAGAGGCGGTAGCCTAATCCCATTCCCGAGGCGGTCGGGTCGAGAGCCGTTTCCGCATAATAAGTCGTGTCCAGGAGATTGGAGACATTCACCTGCGCCGTGAGCTTCAGTCCGGAAAACGTGAAGCTATAGGCCGCCATCAGATTGATCGTGGCGTAAGCGGGATTGGACATCTGCAAGCCGAGGCCCGACAAATCATAAATCGGCTGCCGGTCGCGATAGATGGCTCCGCCGCCGATCTTCAGCCCTTTCAGCATTTCGGTCTGGAACTCATAGGTCGACCAGAGGCTCGCCATATTTCTCGGATCGCGTCCGAACCGTTGGCCGATCTGGGCCGGATTTTCGTCCTTGGTGGTGCGCACCTCTTGATTGGTGTAGGTCGCGATCATGCTCCAGCCGGGCAAAATCTCGCCCTGAATGTCGACTTCCACTCCCTTGCTGCGCACCTCGCCGGTCAAGACAACGAAGCCGAGACCCGGATGCGCATAATCGGTCGAGGGGACATTGGTCTTGGCGAGATTGAAGTAATCGGCGGTCGCCCGCAGCCTCCCGTCGAACCATTCGAGCTTGACGCCGGCCTCGAATTCCTGCGCTTTGCTCGGGGCCGCCGGCGTTCCGGGGAAGATCCGGCCGGCGCCCGCGCCGAAGCCGTCGGCGTAATGGCCATAGACGCTGACCCATTGTTCCGGCCGCCACAACAGACCGAAGCGTGGCGTCACGGCTTCGGCCGTCGTCACCTTGTCGCTCGGCGTCAATGCGTCGGCGGTCAGGCCGGACGCGCTCTTTTGCTGGATATATTGATATCTCGCGCCCGCCAGGATCGAGAAATCATACGGCAGCTTGATTTGATCCTGAAGATAAAAGCCCGCCGTGTCCTGCAGATTGGAGACCGCGCCGGAAGGGACCGGGGCGGCGAGAAACGGCGTGCCGGGATGGACTGGATTGAAGAGGTCGATTTCCGAGAACGACGTGAAGTTGATGAAGTTCTGGCTTCCGGTGCTGGACCTGTAGAAGTCGCCGCCGAGTAGCAAAGTGTGCTTCGCTCCGAAAGTGTCGAAATGTCCGACGACATCGACATTGGTCGAAAAAGCGGTTTGCTGTCTGGCGGATTCTCCGCTGTATCGCTCGACGAGATATCTGGTTCCGGTATCTTGGACGAAGGCGGGCAGTCGGAAGGAGCTAGCGTCTTCCGCGCGCTTAAAGGCGATCTGCTGCTTGATCGACCAGTCGTTGTCGAATTGGTGTGACCAGGTGAGCGCCGAAAAGAAGGTTTTCAGCGTGTCTGGAGAATGCTCGCTATAATTTCGATTGCGCGGCAACGACAAGAACTGCCCGTTGAATGCAGGAGTGGAGCCGAAAGTGATCGCGCTGCGATTTTCATCATATTGGACTTCGAGCTTCACAGACGTCGCCGCATCGATGTTCCATTTGAGCGTCGGCGCGATGAAAATATCCTGGCCGTGAATGAGCTCGATCGGTGAGCCGAATGGCGCGCCATTGTTCTGGTAGGACATGTTCAGCCGATAGAGCCAGTCCCCGTCTTTGGTGACGGGTCCGGTTGCATCGATGGTGGTGCGGTAATTGGCGAAAGAGCCGATCTGCTGGTCGATTGAATAATAGGGCGCGTTCAGCGGCTCTTTGGTGACGATATTGACGACGCCGCCGGGCTCGAGCAGCCCGTAGAGCGTGGCTCCGGGACCCTTGAGCACCTCTATGCTCGAGATATTGGCGAGCTGGATGGTGGAGATGCCGTCGATTCCGCTGCCGTTGGGACCCATGCGGAACCCGTTGCGGAAATAAACGTCACTGGCGAAACCACGCAAATTGATGTCGCCGTAGGGCGTGCCGCCGCCGAAAGCGCCGCCGCCGCCGACCGCCACGCCGCTGACATTCTGCAGCGCTTGCTCGATAGTGATCGCCTGCTGATCTCGCAGCACCTGCTGGGTCACCGATTGAATGTTCAGCGGCGTCTCCATCACCGGCGTGTCGGTCTTGGTGCCCGTCGAGGCGTTCGGCAGCACATAGCTTTTGTTGTAGGGGTCCTGTCCGGCGCCGGCGCCGCCATAGTCGCGACCCCGTCGCTCCGCCGGCGTCCTCGCCTCCGCCCCCACGTCGATCGGCGGCAGCGCCTCCGCGCCGACAGCGTCGCTGCGCACGCCATCGTTCTGCGCCAGCACGATCAGCACGGATTTTCCGTCCGCCGCCACCTCGTAATTCAGCCCCGAGCCCGACAGCAGCTCTTCCAGCGCCGCATTCAGCGTATGCGTTCCCTCGAGCCCGCGCGTCGTCAGCGTCCGCGTCAGCGTCGTGTCGTAGACGATCAGCACGCCGCTCGTATCGGCGAGGCGCGTCAGCGCCGTCGACATGCGGCCAGCGGGAATCGAATAGGCGCGGACGATCTCGACGATTTCTTTGTCGGGAATTTGCGCATGCGCGCGGGCGTCGTCGGCGCCGCCGATCGCCAATGCGCCCAACACTGTGGCCAGCGCCGTTGCGCCCATGATCGCACTCCCGGCGTCGCCGCCGCTCCGCCTCGAAACCCGTCTCGCCATCGGCGCCCCTCGCATCTTATCGGGGGCTCGAACGTCCCCCTCACCGAGTTGGACGCGGCTCGGCGTCCGGCGAGGAGGTCGCTCGATGAAGTTTTTTGCGCGGCTCCTCTCAGCCTCCGATCAGCGTGACGAAGCCGAGAGAGACGGCGCGAAGTCCGAGCGATTTTTGAATCGCCCGTAGCGCCGCCTCTGGATCGCGGGTCTCGAAGACGCCGGTCACGCGCCGCCCGCGCAGGCTAGGGTCGACGAGCGCCACATATCCGCGGCGATAGCGCGAGAGAGTCGCCAGCACCTCGGCGAGCGGCTTATCGTCGAAGATGAGCTTGCCGCGCCGCCATGCCGTCACCTGATCCGTATCGACCGGATAGGGCGAAACCGCCGCCACGCCCGGCGCGAAGGCGCTCTGCGCGCCTTCCTCGACGATGACGCTCGGGCCGGCGCCCGAAAGTCGGACCCTATGCTCGGTCACTGTCACCTCGGTACGCGCGCCCTGGATCGAGACGTCGAAGGCGGTGCCGAGCGCCGTCGCCGTCCCGGCCGGCGTCGCGACGACGAAGGGGCGCGCGACGTCCGGCGCGACGGCGAACCAAGCCTCGCCCCGGAGCAGCGTCACGCGTCGCTCGCCGCCGACGAAATTCGTCTCCAAAGCGGAATCGGGGCCGAGCTCCACGCGCGAGCCGTCCTCGAGGACGAGGCTGCGCAGCTCGCCGGTTCCGGTGAGATGGCCGGCGCGCCAGCGGATCGCCAATTCGTCATAGGAGAGGGCGAGGGCCAGAGCGAGGCCGGCCAGCGCTGCACCGATGCGCAACCGCGTGAGACGGGGCGGGCTGGACGCGCGGGCCGCCGGCAGGAGGCGCGGGCGCAGAATTTCCAGATCGCCCCACAGGCGGCAGATATCGTCGAAGGCGGCCTTGTTGGCGGCCTCCGCGGTCAGCCAGGCGGCGAAGGCCTCGCGCTCCGCCGGCGTCGAGGCGCCCGAGTCGAGCCGCATCCACCAGGCGATGGCGGTACGCCGTCGCTCCAATTCCGCTTCGCTGGGGGCGTGGTCCGCGCTCATGGTCTCCGCAGAGGGCTCGAGAACAAGGCTCTCATAGGGTAGGACGCGCCCGACATGCAAAAGGGGAGGTCGGCGCCGTCAATCGAGCGCCGCCCGGCAGCGCTCCATGGCGAGCCGCAGGTGCTTTTCCACCATATTGCGGGAGACGCCCATGCGCGCCGCGATCTCCTCATGGGTGAGGTCCTCGAAGCGGCGCATGACGAAAGCCTGCCGGCATTTGGGCGGCAGCGCCTCTATCGCTTCCAGAAGGCGACTGGCCAGCTCCTCCGTCTCATAGAGCGCGTCCGGCGCGACGGCGGGCTCTATGACCTCCTCGGGCGCGTCGCCGGGAACGAAATATTTGGCCTCGCTGTCGCGGCGGCGGGCGAAATCGCGCGAGAGATTGATGGCGATCTGCTTCAGAAATGCCGGCGGATCGGCGACGTTCTCGAACCCGTCGCGGCGAATCGCGCGCACGAAGGTCTCCTGCAGCAGGTCCGGGGCGTGGTCAGGCCCCACGCGACGTTTGAAATAGTCGAGCAGCGCGCGCTTGTTGCGGCGAAACAGCTCGCGAAAACGTTCGGATTTTTGATCGGGCATGATCGCCTTTCGGCGGCGGAGCGGCTCCGCTCGGCGCGGAGGACTCGGCGCGGCTCGCTATGCGCTTGTCGAAGGTCGGCGGCTGCGGGCCGGGAGAGCTCTGGCCGCCTGCTGACGCTCAGACGAGCGCCGGCGGCGCGCGCGAAAATTGCCGGAAGCCGGTCGCTCCGGCCACCGGCCGCGCGTCGATCTCCACCGCGCGGCCCGTCGCCGCGGCGTCGCGCGGGAGGAGCAGGAGGAGCGTCGCCGCCACCAGCGTCGGGAGCCCGGCGCCGCCATGGGCGCAGGAGAGCGGGCAGTAGAGGCAATGGCCGGGCTGGTTGGGCGCGGTCGGCGCATGGCCGCCTTCGGGCGTGACGCTGCAGAGGCGGGCGGCTGAAGCTAGTCCCGGCTCCATTGGCGCGGGACGAGTCTCGGAAAAGGCGAGGGCGACGATCTGAATCAGCAGCAGCGCCGCCATCCCCCTGGTGAGGAGGGCGCGCGCGAACCGCCACAGGCCGGGCCGAAACTTCACCATGGCGGCAGGGTCGGCAATGGCGGAAGGAGCGTCAAGAGGCAAAACGCCCCGCGGCTGGCGCGAGGCGTCGAATTTTGTCCCTCTGTCGCCGCGGCGACACAGCGGCGGTTCCGCCGTCAATTGCAGACGAGGGGACCGGCCGATATCCCGCCTCGGCCGGGCGCGCTGGTGTCATAGAGGCCGCGCTACGGCCGCAGGCATTTCCGCGAAACGAAAATGGCCGCGTCCAGCGTGGACGCTGCCATTATGATCTAAGTTTCTCTCTATATCGCGGTTCTATCGCGCCTTTTTCAAAGCGCGGAGACTTTCGGCTTGCCGGCGGCGGGCTTCGTCTCCGGCTTGGCGGGGGCCTTGGCGTTCTCCCAGCCGCCGGGGGGCGGCGGCACGTCATTGGCGGCATTGTCCGGCTGCTTGGGACGGAAGCCGTCCACGAGCGCCTTGGCGGCCGCCATGTCCTTGGTGTCGAGACGGGCGCGGACCTCGTCGCGCTTCTTGCCGGCGTCCTCGTCGCCCTGAGTGGCGGCGGCCGAGAACCACAGATAGGACTGCGTCAGACTTTGCGGAACGCCGAGCCCACGGGCGTAGAGAATGGCCAGATTGAACTGGCTGTCGCGCACGCCATATTCGGCCGCCTTGCGGAACCATAGCGCCGCCTGGTCGTAATCCGGCTTGCCGTCGCCGCCGCCGGCGTGCAGCACGGCGAGATTATGCATCGCGCGGGCGTTGCCGGCGTCGGCGGCGCGCTTGTACCAGGAGAGCGCCTTGGCGTAGTCGCGCTCGACGCCCATGCCCTTCTCATAGATGGAGCCGAGCCGGTATTGCGCCGGAGCGAGGCCCTTGTCGGCCGCCTTCTCGAACCATTGGAAGGCGATTTTGGGATCGCGCGGGGCGCCGCCGCGACCCTCGGAGTAGCGCAGGCCGAGCTCATATTGCGCGCTGGCGTCGCCGGCTGCGGCGATCTCCTTGATGACGCTGAAAACGTCCTGCCGCGGCGCGGCGGGCGCATTGGCCGCCGGCGTTCCGATCGCGCCGACCGGCATGGGATCGATCGTCTGCGAGCCGAAACGTCCGGGCGCCGGAGCCTGCGGGCCGGGAGCGAAGGAGCCGACGCCGGAGCCGCCGGGCGCGAGCGACGGAAGACCGATTGGCCTCGGCGCGGCGGCCGGCGCCTTGGCGGCCGAGACCGTGGCGGGAGCGGGGGCGCTCGGCTCAGCGGCTGCGGCGTCCTTGGAGGCGGCGTCCTTGGCGGCCGCATCCTTGGGCTCGGCGGCCGCGTCCTTGGCGGCAGGCTCGGCGGAGGCGGTCGCTTCGTTCGGCTCCGCCTGAATGGCGGAGGCCTGCGGCGCCGGATTGTCGAGCGTGACGCGAGCGATCTGATAGGCGCCGTAGAGCAGCACCAGCACGCCGACGCCGAGCAGCAGCGGCCGACGGCGGGATTGCAGCGCCGCGCCGACGCCGCCCGCCGCGGCGACGCGCTCGGGCTCCGGCTTCTGCTCGGCGGCGATCTTCTTGGCCGCCTTGCCTTGGGCGGCCTTGCCCTGCGCCGCTGCGGCCTGGGCGTCGACCGCGGCCTGCTGGGCGGCGCGGCGCGCGGCCGCGATGAAATCCTGCTGAACCGAGCCGGAGCGATCGTCGTCGCGGGAGACCATCGGCTCGCGGCGCGGGCGGCCGCCCGGCTCCAGCAGAATGTCCTCCACATCGCCGACCGGCGCCGCGGATTTCACGCGCGCGGCGCGGCGGGGATCGGTCCCGTCCTTGGCGCGCTGCGGCTCCGCCGCTGCGCCCGGCTTGGCCTTGCGCAGATCGGTCAGCTCGTCCTCGAACATGGAGAGGCGCTCGACGACGCGCTGCAGCGTCTCGTGAACGGCGGCGAGCGTCTGATTGGTGCGATGGCCGGCCTCGTCCTGGAAATGACGCAGCTCGACCAGCTCCTTCTCCAGCGCGTCCTGCAAGCCGCCGTGAACCGTCGCATCGCGTAGCGCGTCCTGCGCCGCCTCGCGCGCGGCGATCTCGGCGACGCGCATGGTGGAGCTGCGCGTCTCCTCGACCTTGGTCGACAGCGCGCCCAGCGCCCGCTCTATGGCGGCGAAGGAATCGGCGTTCATGTCGGAGTGGTCGAGCCGTTCCGCGAGCCGGCCGATCTGCTGCTCGAGCGCGCCGAAGGCGCTGCGATCGGCCTCCGGATCGAGCGCCGCATCCATCTTCTGCGCCAGCTGCCCGACCAGCTCCGCCAATTGCAGATTGGCGTCGTCGCCGCGCCGGCGCGCGCTCGAATCGATGCGCGCGGCCAGCTCGGCGTGGACATGGTCGATGCGCTCGGCCAGCTCGCGCAATTGCTCGGAGCCGGCGGATTTCTGCGCGCTGGCGGCGACGGGCTGGAGCCGCTGCTCGAGCTTCTCGATCTTGCGGCCGAGCTCGTCGAAGCCAGGATGAACGATCCGGGCCTCGCTCGCCGCGTCGATCTTCTTGGAGAGGGAGCTGAACAGCCGCTCGAACTGATTGGGATCGACGCCGGCGGCGCCATTGCTCTTGCGCTCGACCTCGGAGCGCAGCGCGTTCATTGCGGCTGCGATCTCGCGCAGCTGCTCGGAATCGGCGGATTTCTGCGCCGCCGTGGCGGGCTGGAGCCTCTGCTCGAGCTTCTCGATCTTGCGGCCGAGCTCGCCCACCGGATCGACGATCTTGGATTGCGCGGCCGCGTCGATCTTCTTGGCGAAGGAGGCGAAGAGCTGCTCGACCTTGCTCGCGTCGACGCCCGAGCCGCTGCGCTCGATGCGGGCGGCGAGCGATTTGTGGACCTGCTCGATGCGCTCGTTGATCTCGTCGAAGCGCTTGCCGCCGCCCGATTTCGTCGAGATGTTGTCGAGCTTGGCCGCGAAATATTCGAGCCGGCGCTCGAGCGCGGCGAAGGAGCCGCCGATCTCGGTCGAGACGATGGAGCGAATGCTCTGGATCAGCTCGCTCACATCCTTGGCCGTGGCGACATTGGCGCCGGCAGCGCTCAGCTCGTCGACCTGCGTGGTCAGCGCGGCGATGCCGGCCTCGAGCTTCTCGATCGGCAGAGGACGGCGGGCGACCGCCTTCAGCAGCTCGTGAATCTCGCGCGTCTCGCCGGCGATCGCGTCTATGGCGGCGCGATCGGCGCCGCCGGCGGCGTGATGCTCGGCGAGCTTGTCGTTCAGCGTGCGCACTTCCTCATAGAGGACGGCGACGATGCGGCTCGGATCGAGCTCGCGCAGGATGGAGGCGAGATCGGCGGTGAGGCGCTCGACCGGCGCCAGCACCATCTCCTCGACGCCATAGAGACGCTGCGCCTCGACGCGCTCGGTCAGCTCGCGCAGCGCCGATTCGACGGCGGCGACGGAGGCCCGCGGCGCGAGATCGACGAGCGCGCGGGAGAGGCCTTCGAGATCGCAGCGCAAAAGGTCGATCTGGGCGACGACGGCCGCCTGCTGCTCGCCCTGAATGCTCTGCTCGGCGCGGGCCGACATCAGCTGACGCGACAGCGCCTCGATCGATTCGGCGAGACCGTCGAAGATCGCCGGCCGCGCTTCGATCGCCGCTCTGGCGACGAAATCGCCGCCCGCCTGGTCCTCGAGCGCGCGCTGGCGCTCGGTGATTTCGGCGACGGCCTCCGACAGCGGACGCCGTGTGGCGGCGCGACGCTCGCGCTCCTGCCGGCTGTCGCGCTCCAGTCTCTCGCGTTCCTGCTGCTGCTCGCGCTCCGAATTCTCGCGCTCTTGCTTTTCTCGTTCTTGACGCCGGCGTAGCTCGACGGCGCGGCGCTCCTCGGCTTCCTCGTCCAGCCGCGCCGCAATTTCGGCGAGCCGCTGATCGAGCGAGCCGAGCGCATTCTCGAACTCATAGGCGCGATCGTCGTTGGAGAGGCTGTCGATGCGCGCCTCGAGCCGCGCCAGCGCGTTGCGGATCGGCCGCACGCTCTCGTCGGGGCGGGTGGCGATGCGCTCCTCTATGTGGCCGAGCCGATCCATCACCGCGCCGATATCGTCGCCGAGGCGAGCGCGGCTCGTATGATTGCGGTCGATCAGCTTGGCGAGGCCGGAGAGGGCGTTGGCCGTCTTGCGCTCGCTCTCGGCGGAGCGCCGCTCGAAGAGCGCGACGGCGTCGTCGACGATGGCTTTGGCGTCGACCTCGGCGCGGCCGCGCGGCGCGAGCGAGCGGAAATCGTCTTCCGTCTCCTCGTCGCGCATGTCGCGTCTCGGCGCGGCGTCGCGGCGCATGCGGCCGCGATCATTGCGTCCGTAGAGACGCGAGCGCAGCGCGCGTCGGCGCGCCGGAGCGTTCGGCTCCTCGTCATCGACGGCGGAAGAGCGGTCGTCGAAATTGGCTTTTTCTTGGATCACATCATCGAGCCAAGCGGAAAGGCTCTTGCCCGATCGTCGTGCGGCGGCGCGCGCGACATCGCGGGTTTCGTGATCTATACCCTTGAAGCTCCAGGGAAATGCCTCTGTCATCGGATATCCGGCGGGCTCGACCCGTGTTGGCTGGGGAAAACTGGACGAGCGACGACTCGAGAGGCGCGAATCGCGCCGGAACGCTGTGAGGGCGGGGTACGCCGTCGCCGGGGACTTTCCTTCGAAGAAGGTAAATAAATGGTTAACGCTTGCGTGGAGCCGACCGCGTGGCTCCCCTATTGCGCAGGAGGGGCCGGCTCTCTACCTATTGCTGCGCAGGACGCACCTAACGAACCCCTGATTCGCACGCATTATGAACGACTTGTCTTTCGGCGTCCAAACGCGTTCGACGTTGCGTTTTCGTAACCGAGACAGGCGCATGATCGTCGATGAGCCGGCCGAGCGCCGGGAAAACGCCTATATCGAGATATCACCTAAGCGATCCGCGCAGGGAGGGCTCTCATGCCGATCTACAAGGCCCCGGTGGACGACACTCTCTTCCTCTTGAACGACGTCCTGCATTTCGAGCGCTATGGCAATCTGCCCGGATTCGCCGACGCCACGCCCGACGTTCTGGCGCAGATCATCGGCGAGGCGGGCAAAATCTGCGAGGAGCGGCTGCAGCCTTTGAACCGCAGCGGCGATGAGGAGGGATGCCGTCTCGACGCCTCGGGCGATGTCGCGACTCCCGCGGGCTTCAAGGAGGCCTATCGCGAGTTCGTCGCCGGCGGCTGGGTGGGGCTGGCGGTTCCGCCCGAATATGACGGACAGGGCCTGCCTTATACGTTGGCCGTGGTGATGAACGAGTTCGCCTCGGCGGCCAACATGTCCTTCGCAATGTATCCGGGCCTGACGCAAGGCGCGCTCGCCGCGCTGCTGCGCCATGGTAACGAGGACCAGAAGCGCCTCTTCGCGCCGCCCATGGCGGCGGGCCGCTGGACCGGCACGATGAATCTCACTGAGCCGCAATGCGGCACCGATCTCGGCCTGCTCACCACCAAGGCGAGCCCGCGCGAGGATGGCTCCTACGCCATCAGCGGGCAGAAGATTTTCATCTCCGCCGGCGAGCATGATCTTTCCGAGAATATCATTCATCTCGTGCTCGCGCGCATCGACGGCGCGCCGGCCGGGGTGAAGGGCATTTCCCTTTTCATCGTGCCGAAATACGAGGTGAATCCCGATGGGACTCTCGGCGCGCGCAATGCGGTGCGCTGCGGCGCGCTCGAGCATAAGATGGGCATTCACGGCAACGCCACATGCGTGATGAATTATGACGGCGCCAGGGGCTTTCTCGTCGGCGAGCCCAATCGGGGCCTCAATGCGATGTTCGTGATGATGAACGAGGCGCGGCTCGGCGTCGCCGTGCAAGGTCTCGCGCAATCGGAGGTCGCCTA
Source organism: Methylosinus sp. R-45379 (assembly GCF_001644125.1). Lineage (NCBI taxonomy): Bacteria > Pseudomonadati > Pseudomonadota > Alphaproteobacteria > Hyphomicrobiales > Methylocystaceae > Methylosinus > Methylosinus sp. R-45379. The sequence continues at coordinate 40,728 of NZ_LUUM01000255.1, read as the reverse complement.
TCAGAATGCGGCGGCCTACGCCAAGGAGCGCCTGCAAGGACGCGCGCTCACCGGCGCGAAGAACGCCGGCGGCGGCGCCGATCCCATCATCGTGCATCCGGATATTCGGCGCGGCCTCATGGAGATGAAGGCCTTCAACGAGGCGGCGCGCGGCCTCGCTCTCGCCACCGCGCTGGACAGCGATATCGCGCATCGGTCCGAGGACGCCAAGGCGCGTCAGATCGCGGAGGATCGTCTCGGGCTGCTGACGCCGGTGCTGAAAGGCGTGCTCACCGATCTCGGCTTCGAGAGCGCGGTGAAGGCGCAGCAGATATGGGGCGGGCACGGCTATATAGACGAGAATGGCGTCGAGCAATTCGTGCGCGACGCGCGCATCACCATGATTTATGAGGGCGCCAATGGCATTCAGGCGCTCGATCTCGTCGGCCGCAAATTGCCCAAGGACAATGGCCGCGCCGCCATGGCCTATTTCGCCGAGGTGAGCGAGTTTATCGCCCATGAGAGCTCCGACGAGATGAAGCCCTTCGTGGAGCCGCTGAAGGTCGCGCTCGGCGATTTGCAAAAGGCCACGATCTGGCTGATGCAGAATGCGCTCGCCAAGCCCGACAATGGCGCCGGCGCATCTTATGATTACATGCATCTCTTCGGCCGCGTGGCGCTCGGCTACACATGGGCGCGCATCGCCCGCGCGGCGCTCGCCAAGAAAAAGGAGGCGCCCGGCGACGGCGCCTGGCTCGACGCCAAGCTCACGACGGGCAAATTCTATATGGAGAAGATGCTGCCCGAGACGGGCTTTCGTCTGGCGCGCATCACGGCGGGCGTCGATACGTTGATGAGCCTGCCGGCGGAGATGTTTTGATGACGCGAATAGCGAATAGGGAGTAGCGAATAGAGAGAGGCGAGCTACTCGCTACTCCCTATTCGCTATTCGCCCAGCAACGGAGTTGCTTCATGCCCGAAGCCTATATCTACGACGCCGTGCGCACGCCGCGCGGGCGCGGCAAGCCCGACGGCTCGCTGCATGAGGTGTCGAGCCTCGGCCTCGCCGTCACCGCTCTTTCCGCGCTGAAGGAGAGGAACAATCTCGGCGGCGCGCCGGTCGATGATGTGATCCTCGGCTGCGTCGATCCGGTCGGCGAGGCGGGCGGCGACATCGCCCGCGCCGCGGCGATCTCCGCCGGCTATGGCTATGGGGTTCCCGGCGTGCAGATCAATCGCTTCTGCGCTTCCGGCCTCGACTCTGTGAATTTCGCCGCTGCGCAGATCATGTCCGGCCAGCATGAGCTGACGATCGGCGGCGGCGTCGAGAGCATGAGCCGCGTCGGCATCGGCGCTTCCGGCGGCGCCTGGCCCGTCGATCCGACCATCGCCATTCCCTCTTACTTCATGCCGCAAGGCGTCTCCGCCGATCTCATCGCGACGAAATATGGTTTCTCGCGCGACGATGTCGACGCTTATGCGGTGCAGTCGCAGCAGCGCGCCGCGCGCGCCTGGGAGGAGAAGCGCTTCGCCAAATCCATCGCGCCGGTGAAGGACGTCAACGGCCTTACCATTCTCGATCGCGACGAGCATATGCGCCCCGCGACCGATATGCAGTCGCTCGCCGCGCTGAAGCCGTCCTTCGCGTTTTTCGCCGAGCAGGCGGGCTTCGACGCCGTGGCCATTCAGGCGCATCCCGACGTCGAGAAGTTGAACCATGTGCATCATGCCGGCAATTCGTCCGGCATTGTCGACGGCGCTGCCGCTGTGCTGCTCGGCTCGAAGGAAGCGGGCGAGCGTCATGGGCTGAAGCCCCGCGCGAGGGTGCGCGCTTTCGCCAATATCGGCTCGGAGCCGGCGCTGATGCTGACCGGCCCGGTGGATGTGACGAAGAAGCTGCTCGCCAAGGCCGGCATGAGCCTTTCCGACATAGACCTCATAGAGGTCAACGAGGCTTTCGCCGCTGTGGTGCTGCGCTTCATGCAGGCTTTCGGCCTCGACGATTCCAAAGTGAATGTGAATGGCGGCGCCATCGCTCTCGGCCATCCGCTCGGCGCGACGGGCGCGATGCTGGTGGGCGCGGTGCTCGACGAATTGGAGCGCAGCGGCAAGTCCACGGCGCTGGTGACGCTCTGCATCGGCGCGGGAATGGGAACCGCGACGATCATCGAGCGCGTGTGAATTTCAAGCCTGCGGGAGCGACCCGATGAACCTCGTCAATTTCCGTTTCGAGACCGGCGCCGACGGCGTCGCTCTGCTCACCTGGGACAGCCCCGACCGCTCGATGAACGTCATCACTTTCGAGGTGATGGACGAATTGGAAAAAGTCATCGACGAAGTGGCGAGCAATCCTGAGATCAAGGGCTGCGTGATCGCATCGGGCAAGCCGGCTTTCTCCGGCGGCGCCGATCTCTCCATGCTGCAGAAGAGCGCGGTGGAATACGCCAAGGCCGTGCGCGAGCAGGGCGAAGAGGCTGCGATGAAGCAGTTCTTCGAGGGCGCGCGCAGACTGTCGCTGCTTTATCGCAAGCTCGAGACCAATGGCAAACCCTTCGCCATCGCCATTCACGGCGCCTGTCTCGGCGGCGCTTTCGAGCTCGCGCTCGCTTGCCATTATCGCGTGCTCTCCGACTCCGACAAGACCAAGGTCGGCCTGCCGGAAATCAAAGTCGGCCTCTTCCCCGGCGCCGGCGGCACGCAGCGCGTCGCGCGGCTGATGCAGACCGGAGACGCTCTGCAATTGCTGTTCAAGGGCGAGCAATTGAAGGCGTCCAAAGCCAAGGCCGCCGGACTGGTTCACGAGCTCACGCCGGAGACTGAGATTGTCGAGCGGGCGCGCGCGTGGATCGTCAATGGCGGCAAGGGCAAGGCGCCTTGGGACGTCGAAGGCTTCAAGCCGCCGTCGGGCCGCGTGTTCTCGCCGGGCGGCATGATGGTGTGGCCGGCCGCCAACGCCATCTACCGCCGCGAGACCTTCGACAATTATCCGGCCGCCAAGGCCATATTGCACAGCGTGTTCGAGGGGCTGCAATTGCCCTTCGATCTCGGCCTGCGCGTCGAGGCGCGCTGGTTCGCGCATATTCTGCGCTCCAAGCAAGCGGCAGCGATGATCCGCTCGCTTTTCCTCTCCAAGAACGAGCTGGAGAAGGGCGCGCATCGGCCGAAGGAGATTCCGCCGGCGAAATTCGCCAAGATCGGCGTGCTCGGCGCCGGCTTCATGGGCGCGGGCGTCGCCTATGTCAGCGCGCTCGCCGGCATAGAGGTGGTGCTGATCGATCGCGATCAGGAGAGCGCCGACAAGGGCAAGGCGGTGATCGACAAGCTCATCTCCGGCCAAGTGTCGCGCGGCCGCGCCACTGCGGCGGACAAGGAGGCGCTGCTCGCGCGCATCACCGCGACGCCCGATTATGAGAAGCTCGCCGGCGCCGATCTCATTGTCGAAGCCGTGTTCGAGGAGCGCGGCGTGAAGGCGGAAGTGACGAAGAAAGCGCAAGCGGTGGTCGGGCCGGATGTGATCTTCGCGTCCAACACCTCCACTCTGCCGATCAGCTCGCTGGCCGAGACGTCGCTTCGCCCCGAGAATTTCGTCGGCATTCATTTCTTCTCGCCGGTCGAGAAAATGCTGCTCGTCGAGGTGATCCGCGGCAAGAAGACGAATGACCGCGCCGTCGCCACGGCGCTCGATTTCGTGCGCGTGCTGAGGAAGACGCCGATCGTCGTCAATGATTCACGCGGCTTCTACGCCAATCGCTGCGTGCTGAATTTCGTGCGCGAAGGGCAGATCATGCTCACCGAAGGCGTGCCGCCGGCGATGATCGAGACCGCCGCGCGCATGGCCGGAATGCCGGTCGGCCCGCTCTCGCTCAATGACGAGATCGCGCTCGACCTCGCCTGGAAAATCCATCTCGCGACCAAGAAGGATCTCGGCGCAGCCGCCGTCGATCCGACGCAGGAGCGCGTGCTGCATTTCATGGTGGAGCAGGAAGGGCGTCTCGGCCGCAAGAACGGCAAGGGTTTCTATGATTATCCGGCGAGCGGCAAGAAGAGCCTGTGGCCGGGCCTGTCCGCGCTCGCCGACAAGAAGCTCGATCCAGACGCCATCGATGTGGAAGAGCTGAAGCAGCGCTTCCTCGCCGTGCAGGCGGTGGAAGCGGCGCGCGTCTTGTTCGAGGGCGTCGTCACCGATCCGCGCGAAGCGGATGTCGGCTCCATTCTCGGCTTCGGCTTCGCGCCTTTCACCGGCGGCACTTTGTCTTACATCGACGGCGTCGGAACGGCGGCCTTCGTCGCCATTTGCGAAGCGCTCGCGCAGAAATTCGGCGAGCGCTTCGCAGCGCCCGCCGAGCTGCGCGAGATGGCGAAGAAGGGCGAGAGCTTCTACGGCAAATATGGCGCGCAGGCGAAGGCGGCGTGATGCGATACAATCAGCTCGGCCGCACTGGCCTTTTCGTCTCGGAAATTTGCCTCGGCGCGATGACGTTCGGCGAGGCGGGCGGCGCTGGAATCTGGGGCGCGATCGCCGATGTCGATCAGCAGGCGGCGACGCGCATCGTCGAGCGCGCTTTTGCGGCCGGCGTCAATTTCATCGATACGGCCGATGTCTATTCCTTCGGCCGCTCGGAGAAAATGGTGGGGCAGGCGCTCGTCGATCTCGGCGTGAAGCGCAAGGATGTCGTTATCGCCACCAAATTCTATGGCGAGACCGGCGCCTGCCCCAATGATCGCGGCGCCTCGCGCGGACATATAATGGACAGCGTCGAGGCGAGCCTCGAGCGCCTGCAGACCGATCATATCGATCTCTATCAGATCCACGGCAATGACGCCGTGACGCCGATAGAGGAGACATTGCGCGCGCTGGACGATCTCGTCTCGCGCGGGCTGGTGCGCTACATCGGCCTCTCCAATTGGCAGGCGTGGCGCATCGCCAAGGCGCTCGGCGTCTCGGAGCGGCTGGGCTTTGCGCGCTATGAGACGGTGCAGGCCTATTATTCCATCGCCGGCCGCGATCTCGAGCGCGAGATCGTCCCGCTGCTCGCAGAAGAAAAACTCGGCCTCATGGTGTGGTCGCCGCTCGCCGGCGGCCTGCTCTCGGGCAAATATGGGCCGGGCGCGCCGGAGGGCGCCGAGGGCCGCCGCGTCTCCTTCGATTTCCCGCCCGTCGAAAAGGATCGCGCCTGGGCCTGCGTCGCCGCCATGCGCGAGATCGGCGCGAAGCACGGCGTCAGCGTCGCCGAAGTGGCGCTCGCCTATGTTCTCGCCAAGCCTTTCGTCACCAGCGTCATCATCGGCGCCAGGCGCATCGATCAGCTCGAGCAAAATCTTGCCGCAGTGAAGCTGCAGCTCACAGCCGACGATCTCGCGCGGCTCGATGCGGTGAGCGCGCTCCCCGCGGAATATCCCGGGTGGATGCTGGAGCGTCAGGGCGCTTTTCGCCGCCCCGGTCCCTTCGAGGCGAAGTGACCGGGGGCCTTTTGCCCTTTCGGAGCCGAAATCCCGGCTGATTTTTCGCTTCGAGGCGCTTTCCGAGCGCAGCGGCGATTCCGTTTGCGCCAAAAGCGCTCTAATCTCGCCGCCATCGGATGCAACGACGAGTCGTCATGCCTATTCTCGCGCTTCCCTTTCCGATGATCGACCCGGTTCTGGTCGAGCTCGGACCGCTGCCCATACGCTGGTATGCGCTCGCCTATATCGCCGGGCTCGCGCTCGGCTGGCTCTATGCGCGCCGCCTCGTCTCGCGCGAGCATTTGTGGGGCGAGATCGCGCATCCCTCACGCGAGAGCCTGGACGATCTCCTCGTCTATGTCGCGCTCGGCGTCATCATCGGCGGACGGCTCGGCCATGTGCTCTTCTATGAGCGCGCTTTCTACTTCGCGCATCCCGAAGAGATCATCAAAACCTGGAAAGGCGGCATGGCCTTTCACGGCGGGCTCATCGGCGCGATCGTGGCGATGACGCTGTTTGCATGGCGCGAGAAGATTCTCGCGCTCACCATCAGCGATATTTGCGCGACCGTCGCGCCGATCGGCATTTTCTTCGGCCGCCTCGCCAATTTCATCAAGCCGGAGATGTGGGGCCGCGAGAGCGATGTTCCTTGGGCCATGGTGTTTCCCGGCGCCGGCGATGCGCCGCGCCATCCGAGCCAGCTCTATGAGGCGGGGCTCGAGGGCGTCGCGCTCTATATTTTGCTCGCCATCGCCGCGCAGCGCGGCGCGCTGAAGCGGCCGGGCCTCGCCACCGGACTCTTCGGCGTCGGCTATGGCGCGGCGCGCATCGTCAGCGAATTCTTCCGCGAGCCGGATCCGCTGTCGGAGGCGCTGGACAATGGCCTCACAATGGGCATGGCGCTGTCCGCGCCGATGATCGTGATCGGCGCCGGGCTCATCCTCTATGCGCTGCGCCCGCAGAGAGTCGAAGCATGAGCGCTCTGCGCCAAGATATCGTCGAGCTCATCGCGCAAGAGGGGCCGATCACGCTCGAGCGCTACATGACGCTCGCTCTGTCGCACCCCACCAAGGGCTATTACACGACGCGCGATCCATTCGGCGCGGGCGGCGATTTCATCACCGCGCCGGAGATCAGCCAAATGTTCGGCGAGCTCATCGGCCTTTTCGCGCAGGAGGCGTGGCGCGCCGCGCATTCGCCTTCACCGGTGCGCCTCGTCGAGCTCGGTCCGGGCCGCGGCACGCTGATGGCGGATGCGCTGCGCGTCGCGCGCATCGCGCCGGATTTTCTCTCCGCTCTGGATGTTCATCTCGTCGAGACGAGCCCTGTGCTCGAGGCGCGGCAGCGGCAGACGCTCGCCAATGCGCCGGCGCAAGTCTCCTGGAGCGCGGATGTCGCGCGCATTCCAGAAGGGCCGGCGATCATCATCGCCAATGAGTTTTTCGACGCGCTGCCGGTGCGCCATTTCGTGCAGACGGAGCGCGGCTGGAGCGAGCGGCTCGTCGGCATGGACGAGAATGACGCGCTCGCTTTCGGCGTTGGCGAAAGCGTCGAGGCCGATCTGACCGTCGCGGCGCCGGAGGGCTCGATCATAGAGATCGGCGCGATCGGCGCGCGCATCATGCGCGATATCGCCGCGCGTCTCGTCGCGCAAGGCGGAGTGCTGCTCGTCATCGACTATGGCTATACGCAGACGGCGCTGGGCGAGACATTGCAGGCGGTGTCGCGTCACGCCTATGTCGATCCGCTGGAGGCGCCGGGCGAGGCCGATCTCACCACCCATGTCGATTTCGCCGCGCTGGCGCGCGCCGCGACGGCCGCCGGCGCGAAAGTGCAAGGGCCGGTGACGCAGGGCGCCTTTCTGCGCCAGCTCGGCGTCGTCGAGCGCGCCGAAGCGTTGAAGAAACGCGCGACCACAGAGCAGAGCGCCGAGATCGACATTGCGCTGGAGCGTCTCATCGGCGCCGGCGATCCCAAGCGCGACATGGGCGAATTGTTCAAGGTCATCGCCGTGACGCATCCAGACATGCCGCTTCTGCCAGGGTTTTTCCAATGACCGAGACGATGGAGGCGCCGGGCGCTCTCGGCGCCGGCAATCTCGCTCTGCCGGGCGTTCGCCACGCTTTCTTCACGCGCGCGGGCGGCGTGTCGGAGGGCGTCTACGCTTCGCTCAATGGCGGAGTCGGCTCCAGCGATGAGTCCGCGCGCGTCGCCGAGAATCGCGCGCGTATGGCGCAGCGGCTCGGCGCGGAGACGCATCGGCTGCTCGTGCCCTATCAGATTCATTCGCGCGACGCGCTCTTTGTCGCTGAGCCCTGGACCGAGACGGAGCGGCCGCGTTGCGATGGCCTCGTCACCAATGTCGAAGGCTTGGCGCTCGGCGTCACCGGCGCCGATTGCGGCATGCTGCTCTTCGCCGATGCGCGCGCCGTCGTCATCGGCGCCTGCCATGCGGGATGGAAGGGCGCGCTCACCGGCATGATAGAGGCGACGATCGCGGTGATGGAGACGCGCGGCGCGCATCGCGCCGATATTCATGTCGCGCTCGGCCCGGCGATCGGCCGCGAGAGCTACGAGGTGGGCGGCGAGTTCGTCGAACGATTTTTGGCGGAGGATTCGGGCTTCGCGCGTTTCTTCACGCCTTCGGCGCGCGAGGGGCATTCCATGTTCGATCTGCCCGCTTTCATCACGCGGCGCGTCGAGGCGGCGAATGTCGCTTCCTTTGAGAATTTGCGCATCGACACTTATGCGGACGAGGCGCGCTGCTTCAGCTATCGCCGCAGCGTGCATCGCAAGGAGCCGGATTATGGGCGGCTGGTGTCGGCGATCGCGATCGGGTGAGGGGCCGTCATCGCTACGCCTGTTAATCAGAAACAGTCTTTTTTCGTAAGGATTCGAGTTCCGCGCGGCAGACTTTCTCCAATGGTTGGAGGTCGCTCTGCGCGAGCTTCCATAGGACTGCGGCGGCGACTGTCTCGTAGCTGTGCCGGAGCACATTGCCGATGCCGGCCACCTTGCGCCAAGGAATTTCCGGATGACGCGCTTTCAGCTCATCATCGAGATGCCGGCTGGCTTCGGAAATGATCTCGACGCCGCGTTCGACGAGCCATTGTCGTCGCCAATCGGCTTCGAAATCGTCGAGCGAGGCCTCCGCCATGCACTCGTGAATGCGCTCTATAGCTTCGAGGATGTCCTGTAGGCGCGGAACATTCGATGGGATCGCCATCAGAACACACGCAACGCGGTTACTTCGATCCGTTCCCGCAACGCCTTGTGCAAGCTGTCGCGAGTCATGATGTCGACTGGGGTCCCGAGAAGGTCGCGCGCATAATCCTTTAGGTCCATCAGTTCGAAAAGGCCGAACTCGCCTTTTCGATAGTCGAAAAACAAATCGACATCCGATGTCGAGCCGGCTTCGTCGCGAGCGGTGGAGCCGAACATATAGAGACTGAGCACACCGAGCCGCCGCAGTTCGGCTTCGTGCGCTCTCAGTCGGTCCATGGCCTCGTCGCGTCTCATGGCTTTCGCTATAGGCTCACGCCCGCGCCTTCTCCATCATATCGACGAAGCGCGCGAAGAGATAATGGCTGTCCTGCGGACCGGGGGAGGCCTCGGGGTGGTGCTGCACGGAGAAGGCCGGGCGGTCCGCCAGCGCGATGCCGCAATTGGAGCCGTCGAACAGCGAGCGATGCGTCTCGGCGACATTGGCCGGCAGGCTGTCGCGATCCACGGCGAAACCATGGTTCATGGAGACGATCTCCACCTTGCCGGTGGTAAAATCCTTCACCGGATGATTGGCGCCATGATGGCCCTGCGGCATTTTCTGCGTCTTCGCGCCGACGGCGAGCGCCATCATCTGATGGCCGAGGCAAATGCCGAAGGTGGGAACCTTCGCCGCCAAGAGCTCGCGAATGGTCGGCACGGCGTATTTGCCGGTCTCGGCCGGATCGCCCGGGCCGTTGGAGAGGAACACGCCATCCGGCGAGAGCGCGAGGATCTCTTGCGCGCTGGTCGTGGCCGGCACGACGATCACCTCGCAGCCGGCCTCAGCCAGCAGCCGCAGAATATTGCGCTTCACGCCATAATCCACGGCGACGACACGGAATTTGATCCCGTCGCGCTTGCCATAGCCGGAGTCCTGCCGCCAGACGGTCTCGTCCCAATCATAGCGCGCGGGCGCGGTGACGGAGGGCACGAGGTCCATGCCGTCTATGCCCGGCCAGGCGGCGGCCTCGGCGCGCAGCGCCGCGAGATCGAAGACGCCGTCCGGCGCATAGGCGATGACGGCGTTGGGCATGCCCTTCTCGCGGATCAGCGTCGTCAGCGCGCGCGTGTCCATGCCGCAGAGGCCGATGATCCCGCGCGCGGCGAGCCATTCGCCGAGCGGCCGCAGCGCCCGATAATTGGACGGATCGCCCGAGGGCGCCGCCACGATGACGCCGCGCGCGCCGGCCCGGTTGTCGAGATCGACGGTTTCGACATCCTCGTCATTGACGCCGACATTGCCGATATGGGGAAAGGTGAAGGTGACGATCTGCCCGGCGTAGGAAGCATCGGTGAGGATTTCCTGATAGCCGGTCATGGCGGTGTTGAAGCAGACCTCGCCGACGGCCGAGCCCACGGCGCCGAAGCCGAAGCCGAAAATCGCCTCGCCGCTGGCGAGAACCAGAACCCCCGTGTGGACCGGAACCGTCCAACCCGTCGCTGCGTCTTGATCCGGGCTCATCCGCGCTCTATGCCTCACCCTCATCCGCCGGCGCGCCGCCATCGGGCGCCCGCCATCCCTCGAAAAATCTAGATTGCCGCGATCCTTTCAGATCGCAAGCACGTCTAGAACATTTCACTGCGAAGTGGAAATACAATGCGCGAACGTTTCACGGCCGACCTCAAGGCGGCGATGAAGAGCGGCGAAAAGCAGAAGGTCGAGACGATCCGCATGATCACAGCGGGGCTCAAGGATCGCGACATTGAGGCGCGCGCCACGGGCAAGACGCTCGGCGACGACGATATTCTCGCTCTGCTGCAGAAAATGGTGAAGAGCCGCCAGGAATCGGTGGAAATCTACGAGAAGGGCGGCCGCCCCGAGCTCGCCGAGAAGGAGCGCGCCGAGATCGCGGTGATCACGGAATATCTGCCCCAGCAGCTCGGCGAGGCCGAGGTCGCCGAGGCGATAAAGGCCGCCATAGCCGAGACCGGCGCCGCCTCGATCAAGGATATGGGCAAGGTCGTCGCCGCGCTCAAGGCGAAATACACGGGCCGCATCGATTTCGGCAAGGCGAGCGCCGCGGTCAAGGCGGCGCTCGGGGGCTGAGTCGATCAAGGCGCTCGGCGGCTTCGCCCAGGGCGTAAAGCTTTCACAGCGCACCGATTTTCTTCTCTTCGTGAAGAGTCGGGGCGCTGTTCTGCGTGAAAAATGTCTTCCATTATATTCAAAAGCGGTATTTATTCTGTAATCGGCATATGGTGTTATTTTTATTGTAATTCGTGAGCGGGCGATGCGAATGGACCGCAAGAATGCAGCAATCGAAGAAATAAGAATCCTCCAAGGAATTATCGCGAGGCATGAGAACCTCGCATTTCGCGTCAAAGGGTTTTTTGGGACCGTTGTCGCTGGTTCTGCTGCAGCGGTCTACTCTCGATTTATCTCTGTCGATAGGATCGAGTTCGTCGGACTCGCCATCATGGTCTACGCCGCCTTTTCGATTTGGTTGCTCTACCACAGGGCGGTGGTGATGAAGGCCGGCAAGCGGGTGGAAGCCATAGAGGCGGGCTTGGCGGCGACCGCGCATGGCGATCCAGAAGCGCATGACTGGCAGCTCTACAGGACGCTGGGCTCGATAGAAACCAAAGATGTCGGCGCCGCGCTCGATTTTCAGGCGGCGGTTCCGCTCGTTGCCGGCTTGGTCATCCTCGTCGTGTTCGTGCTGGTCGCCCCGGTGAGCCGGTCCTCGGGCAATGCCGTTCCGATCGAAAGTCCGAGATGTCCCGCGGTCGAATGCGTGCAGCGGAAGGCGCTTTACGATCCTTACAATTTCGACGCATCCTTCGCGTTGACGCTCGCGTCGATTTTGGCGGGAAGCGTCCTCATCGGTTTGCGCAAAGGCGTCGCGCCGACGACGGCGGGATTCGCGCTATTCGCGATGGCGGGCGGCATCCAGGCGGCGGTCGTGAAAAATCTGAAGGTCGATAGTTTTCTGAAGGCGAATTTCGAAAACCTCGTCAAAGCGCAATTCGAATTGCAGGTCCCTGTCGAGCCCAAGGTGGGGGATCGCTTTGTCTCTACTCGGCTGGGCGCGATCACGAATTTCAAGAAAGGCCGCGCCTCCTTCGATCAAGAAGGGTTCGAGGACGATGCTTTGCGCGCGGCAGAGCGCGACCTCGAGAGCATTTGCGCGCGATGGAAAAGCGCCACGCCGCCGGATGGCGCGGGGGTCGTCTTGATCGTCGGGGCGACGGACCGTCTTCCTTTGTCAGGCGAGACGAAAGCGCGTTACGAGGCCAATGCCGGTCTCGCGCGGGCGCGCGTCGAGGCCGTGAGAGCGCGTCTCGACGAGGATTGTTGGAAAGCGGGCGCGAAGGCGCCCGATCGAGACAATATTATTGCGCTCGTCTCTGGCCCGCGCGTGACGCCGTCGTCCGCGCAGATTGCGCGAGCGACGCGGCCGCTCGGAGTTCCTTCCGACCGCCGCGTCGATATCTGGCTGATGACGAACACGCCGGCCGCACGCGAGAAGGCGGACAATGGCGGAGGCTTCGATTTTTGATCGAGGCTACAACCCGCGCCTCACTCCGCTGGTTCGGCCACGCGGGTCTCATAGTTGAGCACGGGGGCGAGCCAGCGCTCGATCTCGGCGGCGGAGACGCCCTTGCGCGCGGCGTAATCCTCGACCTGATCGCGCTCCACTTTGGCGACGCCGAAATAATGCGCCTGCGGATGCGCGAAATAGAGTCCGCTGACCGATGAGGCCGGCGTCATGGCGAAGCTCTCCGTCAGCGTGACGCCGGTGCGCTTCGTCGCCTCCAGCAGATCGAAGAGCGTCGCCTTCTCCGTATGGTCGGGCTGGGCCGGATAGCCCGGCGCCGGGCGAATGCCGCGATAATCCTCGCCGACCAGCTGCTCCGGCGTCAGCGTCTCATCCGCCGCATAGGCCCAGAACTCGCGGCGCACGCGCTGATGCATGCGCTCGGCGAAAGCTTCGGCGAGGCGATCGGCCAGCGCCTTCACCATGATCGCCCCATAATCATCGTTGGCGCGGGCGAAGCGCTCGGAAATTTTCGCCTCCTGCGCGCCGGCGGTGACGACGAAGGCGCCGAGGTAATCGGCCTTGCCGTCGCCCTCCGGCGCGACGAAATCGCTCAGCGCGACATTGGGCTTGCCGTCGCGCCGCGTGAGCTGCTGGCGCAGCGTATGCAGCGTCGCCAGCCGCTCGACGCGGCCCTCGCCCGTATAGAGCGCGATATCGTCGCCCACGGCGTTGGCGGGCCAGAAGCCGATGACCGCCTTGGGATTGAACCAGCGCTCTTCCACGATGCGCGTCAGCATCGCCTGCGCATCCTCGAACAATTGCCGCGCCGCCGGCCCGCGCTCGGGATCGTCGAGCAGAGCGGGATAGCGGCCCTTGAATTCCCATGTCTGGAAGAAGGGCGTCCAATCGATATAGGGAACCAGCTCCGCGACATCATAGGAAGCGAAGACGCGCGCGCCGAGGAAGGTCGGCTTGGGCGGCGCATAGGCGGCCCAATCGATTTTCAGCGCATTGGCGCGCGCGGAAGCGAGGGAGACGCGCTGCTTGTCGGCTTGCGCGCGCGCATGAGCGTCGGCGACCTTCTCATATTCCTCGCGCGTCTTGGCGACATAATCGGCGCGCGAAGATTGCGACATCAGCGCCTGGGCGACGCCCACCGCGCGCGAGGCGTCGGTCACATAGACGGCCTGACCCTTGGTGTAGTTGGGGCTGATCTTCACCGCCGTATGCACGCGGCTCGTCGTCGCGCCGCCGATGAGCAGCGGCGCGTCGAAACCTTCGCGCTCCAGCTCCGAGGCGACGAAGCACATTTCGTCGAGTGATGGCGTGATGAGGCCGGAGAGGCCGATGATATCGACCTTTTCGGCTTTCGCCGTCTCGAGAATTTTGGCGGTCGGCACCATCACGCCGAGATCGATGATCTCGAAATTATTGCAGCCGAGCACGACGCCGACGATGTTCTTGCCGATGTCGTGGACGTCGCCCTTCACCGTCGCGAGAAGAATCTTGCCGGCGGTGGAGCGCGTCTCCTTGTTCTCTTCCATGAAGGGCAGGAGATGCGCCACCGCCTGCTTCATCACGCGCGCGGATTTCACCACTTGCGGCAGGAACATTTTGCCCTGGCCGAAGAGATCGCCGACGACATTCATGCCGGCCATCAGCGGACCTTCGATCACATCGAGCGGACGTGTGCTCGAGAGACGCGCCTCTTCCACATCCTGCTCGATATAATCGGCGACGCCATTGACCAGCGCATATTCCAAACGCTTTTCGACGCTGGCCTCGCGCCACGCCGCATCCTTCTCCGCCGTCTTCGCGCCCGCGCCTTTGAAGCGCTCGGCCATCTCGACGAGGCGCTCTGTCGCGTCGGGACGGCGATTCCGCACCACATCCTCGCAGGCTTCGCGCAGCTCGGGGTCGATCTTCTCATAGACGGCGAGCTGGCCGGCGTTGACGATGCCCATGTCCATCCCCGCCGCAATGGCGTGATAGAGGAAGACGGAGTGCATCGCCTCGCGCACCGGCTCATTGCCGCGGAAGGAGAAGGAGAGATTGGACACGCCGCCGGAGACATGCGCATGCGGCAGCGTCGTCTTGATCGCGCGCGCGGCGTCGATGAAGTCGACGCCGTAATTGCAATGTTCTTCTATGCCCGTCGCGACCGCGAAAATATTTGGATCGAAGATGATGTCCTGCGGCGGAAAGCCTACTTGCTCCACGAGGATCTTATAGGCGCGGCCGGAGATCTCCACCTTGCGCGCGAAAGTGTCGGCCTGTCCCGCTTCGTCGAATGCCATGACGACGACGGCGGCGCCATAGCGGCGCACCTTGGTCGCGGCCTCGATGAATTTCTCCTCGCCTTCCTTCAGCGAGATGGAGTTGACGACGCCCTTGCCCTGCAGACATTGCAGGCCGGCTTCGATCACCTCGAATTTCGACGAATCGACCATCACCGGCACGCGCGCGATATCGGGCTCGGCGGCGAGCAGATTGAGGAACTCGACCATCGCCTTTTTCGAATCGAGCAGGCCCTCGTCCATATTGATGTCGATGACCTGCGCGCCATTGGCCACTTGATCGCGCGCCACATCCAGCGCCGCGGCGTAATCGCCGGCGGTGATGAGCTTGCGGAATTTCGCCGAGCCGGTGACATTGGTGCGTTCGCCGACATTGACGAAAGGAATGTCCTTCGTCAGCGTGAAAGGCTCGAGGCCGGCGAGGCGCAGCAGCGGCGCTATGGTCGGAATCGCGCGCGGCGCGACGCCTTTCACGGCGCCGGCGATGGCGGCGATATGCGGCGGCGTCGTGCCGCAGCAGCCGCCGACCACATTGACGAGACCGGATTTCGCAAATTCGCCGACCAGCTCGGCCATATATTCCGGGCTCTCGTCATAGAGGCCGAATTCATTGGGCAGGCCGGCGTTGGGGAAGGCGCAGATTCGCGTGTCGGCGATGCGCGCGACCTCGGCGATGTGCTGGCGCATTTCGCGCGCGCCGAGCGCGCAATTGAAGCCGATGGAGAAAGGCTTCGCGTGCTGAATCGAGTTCCAGAAGGCCGCCGCCGTCTGGCCGGAGAGCGTGCGGCCGGAGAGATCGGTGATGGTGCCGGAGATCATCACCGGAAAGCGCGTGCCGACCTTCTCGAATGCGTCCTCCACGGCATAGATCGCCGCTTTGGCGTTCAGCGTGTCGAAAATGGTTTCGATCAAGAGAATATCGGCGCCGCCTTCCAACAGGCCGAGCGCCTCCTCGAGATAGGCGGCGCGCAGATCGTCGAAGGTGACGGCGCGAAAGCCGGGATTGGAGACATCCGGCGAGATGGAGGCGGTGCGATTGGTCGGCCCCATGGAGCCGGCGACGAAGCGCGGCACGCCCGTCTCGCGCGCGACTTCATCGGCCGCTGCGCGAGCGAGGCGCGCGCCTTCGTAATTGAGCTCATAGACGATGTGCTCGAGCCCGTAATCGGCCTGCGCGATAGAGGTGCAGGAGAAAGTGTTGGTCTCGATAATGTCGGCGCCGGCTTCGAGATAGGCGCGATGAATCGCCTTGATCGCCGCCGGCTGCGTCAGCGTCAGCAGATCATTGTCGCCGCGCAAATCCTTCGCATGATCCTTGAAGCGCTCGCCGCGAAAATCGGCCTCGGTGAATTTGTGGCGCTGGATCATCGTGCCCATGGCGCCGTCGAGCACGAGAATGCGCTCGCTCGCCGCCTTCTCCAGCGCTGCGAGAATCTTCGGTCCGTGGTTCTTGTCGAAACTCATGCTGCGACTTTCTCGGTGACGGGGCGCACGCCCAGAAGATGGCAGATCGCGAAGACGAGATCGGCGCGATTGTTTGTGTAGAAATGGAATTCCTTCACGCCGCCTTCGGCGAGGCCGAGCACCTGCTCGGCGGCGACAGCGGCGGCGATGAGCCGGCGCGTGACGGGATCATCGTCCAATCCCTCGAAGCGATGCGCGAGCCAATCAGGCACGCTCGCGCCCGCCTTGCGCGCGAAATTCGCCGTCTGCTTGAAGTTCTGCACCGGCATGATGCCGGGCACGATGGGAATTTTGATTCCCCGCGCGCGCGCCTTGTCGAGAAAGCGGAAATAGACGTCGTTCTCGAAGAAGAATTGCGTGATGGCGCGCGTCGCGCCGGCGTCGATCTTCGCCTCGAGCGCGTCGAGATCGTCGTCGATCGTGCGGCTCTCGGGATGGCCTTCTGGATAGGTGGAGACGGAAATCTCGAAATCGCGGATGGCGCGAATGCCGCGCACCAGCTCGGTGGAGCTGCGATAGCCTTGCGGATGCGGCTCGAAACGCGTGCCGACGCCGGTCGGCGGATCGCCGCGCAACGCCACGATATGGCGGACGCCGACGTTCCAATAGCCGCGCACGATTTCGTCGATCTCGGCGCGCGCGGCGGAGACGCAGGTGAGATGCGCGGCGGGCAGAATATCGGTCTCGGCGGCGAGGCGCGCGACGATATTATGCGTGCGCTCGCGCGTGGAGCCGCCGGCGCCGTAAGTGACGGAGACGAATTTGGGCTTCAAAGGCGCGAGCCGCGCGATCGAATCCCAGAGCTGCGCCTCCATCTCCGGCGTCTTCGGCGGGAAGAATTCGTAAGAAATATCGAAATGGCCCGGAGGCCACAGGCTGCGATTGTCGGACATCATGCGGTCTCGAAGCTGGCTTTGGGCAAGGGATCGGCGATGACGCGAGGATCTTGCGCCAGCCACAGGGAAACGGTGAGCTTCGCGCCGTCGTCGGCGGAAGGCGCGAGATCGCGATGGCGCAGAATCTCGAGCCCGGCCTGCTCCAGCAGAGTCGTGACCTCCTGCTGCGAGAAGCCGAGGCGGCGATGCGCATGCTCGTCGCGCAAGGTCTCCTCGCGATGCGGCGCGAAATCGACGACAAGCAGCCTGCCGCCGGGCGCGAGCGTGCGCGCCGCCTCGCGCAAGGCGCGGCCGGGATCGTCGAGATAATGCAGAACCTGATGCACGATGACGAGATCGCAGCTGCCCCGTTCTATCGGCAGCGCATACATGTCGCCTTGGCGCAGCTGCACATTGCGCGCGCCGGCTTTTTCCAGCCGTCCGCGCGCGACGCCGAGCATTGCGGAAGAGAGATCGACGCCCACGGCCTGCTCCGCCTGCGGGGCGAATAGCTCCAGCATGCGGCCGGCGCCGGCGCCGAGATCGAGCAGGCGGCGCAGCGGCTTCTCGCCCACCGCCTCGCGCATGGCGGCCTCCACCTGCGCCTCCGGCACATGCAGCGAGCGGATCGCGTCCCATTCGGGCGCATGCTCGGCGAAATAACGGGCGGCGGCGTCGGCGCGGGCCTGCCGCACCTCGGCGAGACGGGCGCGATCGCCGGCGATGCGGGGGTCCAGCGGATCGAGCCAGGAGACGACGCTGCGGGCGATCTCGCCGGGCGCGTCGGCGGAGGCGAGGCGGAAGAAGGCCCAGGCGCCCTCGCGGCGGCGCTCCACCAGGCCGGCTTCCACCAACAGCTTCAAATGGCGGGACACGCGCGGCTGCGACTGGCCGAGAATGGCCACGGCCTCGCTCACTGTCAGCTCCGTCTCGGCCAGCAGGCCGAGCAGGCGCAGACGCGTCTCCTCGCCCGCCGCATTGAGGGCGGCGAGCGCGGGTTCGAGAAGAAGAGGTCGCCTCATATCGGTCATTTCGCGTCGGCCACGGGCTTCGCTGATTAGATATAAAGATATCTATATGCGTCGTCTCGCGGGAAATCAAGACGCGGCCCGTCCAGTGCGCCGAGCTGGAAATGCGAGCCGGCGGCCATAGATGAGACCGCGTTGGGGTGAGCATGTGGCGTCGGCTAGGACATACGTCTCGAAATTCGGCGCCGCTTCCCGACGCCGCTTATGTCGAGCTGGTCGATATGGTCGCCCGGCCGGTCATGCCGGTGGCGTTCATGGGCATGGCGCTCGCCTGCGTCGGCCTGCTGCTCGCCTCGCGCAAGCAGGATGCATTGCTCCTCGCTCTGACGCTGGCCGGAATCGCCGTCGACATAACGAGCGTTTTCCTGGTTCTCGCCTATCGGAGGCGCGTGGCGCAGGCGACGATTCTCGCCGATGAGGCGCGGGTCTGGGAGCGCCGCTACGCCATCGGCCTCTTCTCTTTCGCCGCTCTGCTCGGCGCGATCAACGCGCGCGGCCTGATGATAGCGCATCCGCCCGACTCGTCGCTGGTGCCGATGCTGACATCCGGGCTGGCCTTCGTCTTCGCCGGCGGGGTCGTGTCCAATGTCGCCTTCCGCCCGCTTCTCTGCGCGATCGGCCTCGCCTTGTCGGCGACGCCGACGGTCATCGGCCTCGTCGATCGCGCGATGGAGGCGAGCGACATCCACGTTCTCTTGGGCTTCGTCCTGCAGGCGGTGCTTCTTTCCGCTTTCGCCGTCGTCGGTCTCTTTTGGGCGGCCGACACGCATGCGGCGACGCGCCGGCAAATCATCTCCAAGCTCGATTTCGCGAAAATGGCGCGTCATGACGATTTGACCGGCCTCGCCAATCGCGTCGAGCTGCGCGACCGTTTCGACGAGGCTTCGGCGCGCCTCGGACCGAATGAATATTTGGCGATTCACTGCCTCGACCTCGACCGTTTCAAGGCCGTCAACGACGCCTATGGCCATTTGACCGGCGATCTCCTGCTCTGCGCCGCCACCTCGCGTCTGCTGACCATGGTGCGGCGGGAGGATACGGCGGCGCGGCTCGGCGGCGACGAGTTCGTCATCGTCCAGACCGGCGTCCGCCACCCGGACGAGGCGCTGCTGCTCGCCCGCCGCATCATCCGCGTTCTCGGCGCCCCCTATGAGATCGAGGGCCGCAGCATTCAGATCGGCGTGAGCATCGGCGTCGCGCTCGCGCCCCGCGACGGCGCCGCTCTCGAGCAGCTCATCGCCAGCGCCGATGCGGCGCTCTACCAGATGAAGCGCGGCGGCCGCGGCGGCGTCGTCTTCGCGGACGCGCCGCTCCCGCCCTCCGCCGCCAATGATTCGTGACGGGGAGAGCGGGCGCCGAAAGCCGCGGCGCCCGCCGCCCCGGCAGAATGCGTCATGCGGCAATTTCCGGCAAAGAGCCGAGCTTTTCGGCGCGCGCGATTGACACGCCGCCGAGCGCGTAAGCTAATCGCCTGTCGCCGCTTTCCCGGCGTCGTTATGAGGAGGCGAAGCAGCTCCGTGTCGATCAAGGTCGCGCTCCACCATCTCACCCATTACAAATATGATCGGCCGGTCGCGCTCGGGCCGCAGGTGATCCGGCTGCGGCCCGCTCCGCATTGCCGCACCCGCGTGCCGAGCTATTCGCTCAAGATCGCGCCGGCCAATCATTTCATCAACTGGCAGCAGGACCCGCACGGCAATTGGCTGGCGCGCCTCGTCTTTCCGGAGAAGGCGGAGGAGTTCCGCATCGAGGTGGACCTCCATGCCGAGATCGCCGTCTACAATCCCTTCGACTTTTTCGTCGAGCCCTATGCAGAGACCTTCCCCTTCGCCTATCCGGAGGAGCTGCGGACCGAGCTCGCCTCCTGCCTCGAGGTGGAGCCGCTCGGGCCGCTGACCAAGGCGTTCGTGAACAGCGTGCGTCCGTCGCAGGCGATGGCGATCGTTCCCTTTCTCGTCGATCTCAACGCCAGGCTGCAGCGCGACATTCGCTATGTGATCCGCATGGAGCCCGGCGTGCAGACGCCGGACGAGACGCTCGCCGCCGGCACGGGCTCCTGCCGCGATTCGGCCTGGCTGCTCGTGCAGATATTCCGCAGCCTCGGCCTCGCGGCGCGTTTCGTCTCCGGCTATCTCATCCAATTGAAAGCGGATGTCGATCCGATCGAGGGTCCCAAGGGAACCGACCACGATTTCACCGATCTGCACGCCTGGGCCGAGGTCTATATCCCCGGCGCCGGCTGGATCGGCCTCGACGCCACCTCGGGCCTCTTCTGCGGCGAAGGTCATTTGCCGCTATGCAGCGCGCCGCATTATCGCTCGGCGGCGCCGCTCTCCGGCCTCGTCGAGCCGGCGGAGGTCCAGTTCGGCTTCGAGATGTGGGTGCAGCGCATTCGCGAGGCGCCGCGCATCACCGCGCCTTTCTCGGACGAAGCCTGGGCGCGTCTCGACGCGCTCGGCGAGAAGGTCGACGAGGATTTGCGGGCGCAAGACGTGCGCCTCACCATGGGCGGTGAGCCGACCTTCGTCTCCATCGACGATTTCCAGGCGCCGGAATGGACGATCGCCGCCGTCGGCCCCACCAAGAAGGCGCGCGCCGACGATCTCGTGCGCCGCCTGCAGCAACGCTTCGCCAAGGGCGGCTTCCTTCATTACGGGCAGGGCAAATGGTATCCGGGGGAGAGCCTGCCGCGCTGGGCCTTCGCCATCTATTGGCGCAAGGACGGCCTGCCCGTCTGGCGCGATCCCGAGCTCGCCGCCCGCATCGGCGCGTCCTCGGCGCCGACGGCGCAGCAGAGCGAGGCGTTCACCGTCGATCTCGCCGAGCGGCTCGGTCTCGAGCGGGGCTATGTGATCCCCGCCTATGAGGACCCCTCGCACTGGCTGCTGAAGGAGGGCGCGCTGCCCATCAATGTCGATCCGTTCGATTCGAAGATCGACGACGCCGAGGAGCGCGTCCGCATGTTGCGCGCCTTCGAGCGCGGCCTGGCCAATCCGGTGGGCTATGTTCTGCCGGTGCAGCGCTGGAACGCGCGCGCCGACCGGCGTCGTTGGGTCTCGGAGCGCTGGCCTTTGCGGCGCGGACGGCTCTTTCTGGCGCCGGGCGATTCGCCGATCGGCCTGCGCCTGCCGATCAGCTCGCTGCCCTGGGTGCCGCCGAGCGCCTATCCCTACTCCTATCCGCAGGACCCGACCGAGCCGCGCGGTCCGCTGCCGGACCCCGCCCTTTTCCGGAAGATCTACGAGAGCCGGGCGCTGCAGAACCGCCAGGAACTCCAGAAACGTCAGGAGCCGAAGGACCGCCAGGAGCCCAGCGAGCAGGTCATCGTCGAGGGCGCGGTGCGCACGGCGCTCGCCATCGAGCCGCGCGAGGGCGCGCTCTGCGTCTTCATGCCGCCGGTCGAAACGCTGGAGGGTTATCTCGAGCTGTTGACGGCGGTGGAGACGACGGCGAAGGCGATGGACCTTCCCATCCATATCGAGGGCTATCCGCCGCCCGTCGATCCGCGCCTCGAGGTCATCAAGGTGACGCCCGATCCCGGCGTCATCGAGGTGAACATCCATCCGGGCGACACATGGCGCGACGCCGTGGCGACGACGACCGGCCTCTATGAGGATGCGCGGCAGTCGCGGCTCACCGCCGACAAATTCCTCATCGACGGGCGCCAGACCGGCTCGGGCGGCGGCAATCATGTCGTGCTCGGCGGCCGGACGCCCTTCGATTCGCCCTTCCTGCGCCGTCCGGACATATTGAAGAGCCTCATGCTCTATTGGCAGCGCCATCCCGCGCTCTCCTATTTCTTCTCGGGCCTCTTCATCGGCCCGACCAGCCAGGCCCCGCGCGTGGACGAGGCGCGGCACGACGCGCTCTACGAGCTGGAGATCGCCATCTCCAATGTGCCGCCGGCGGGCGAAACGAATTTCCCGCCCTGGCTCGTCGATCGGCTGTTCCGCAATCTGCTCGTGGACGTCACCGGCAACACGCATCGCGCCGAAATCTGCATCGACAAGCTCTATTCGCCGGATGGGCCGACCGGCCGGCTCGGCCTCGTCGAGTTCCGCAGCTTCGAGATGCCGCCCGACGCGCGCATGAGCCTCGCGCAGCAATTGCTGCTGCGCGCGCTCGTCGCCTGGTTCTGGCGCGAGCCGCAGAGCGGCGGCTTCGTGCGCTGGGGCACGGCGCTGCACGACCGCTTCATGCTGCCGCATTTCGTTTGGCGCGATTTCCTCGACGTGCTCGGTGATCTGCAGGGGGCGGGCTACGCTTTCGAGCCGGAATGGTTCGAGGCGCAGAAGGAGTTCCGCTGCCCGCTCGCCGGACGCGTCGAGCATGGCGGAGTGGAGCTGGAAATCCGGCAGGCGCTGGAGCCCTGGAATGTGCTGGGTGAGGAAGGCGTCGCCGGCGGCACCGCGCGTTTCGTCGATTCCTCGGTGGAGCGCGTCGAGGTGAAGGCCAAGGGCTTCGTCCCCGGCCGGCATGTCATCGCCTGCAACGGCCGCCGTGTGCCGATGGCCAGCGCCGGCGCCTCGGGCGAGGCGGTCGCGGGCGTGCGCTTCAAGGCATGGCAGCCGCCCTCCGGCATGCACCCGACCATCCCCGATCACGCGCCTCTGACCTTCGATGTCATCGACAGCTGGAGCGAGCGCTCGTTAGGGGGCTGCGTCTATCACACGGCGCATCCGGGCGGTCGCAGCTACGACACTTTTCCGGTAAACTCGCATGAGGCGGAGGCTCGCAGGCTGTCGCGGTTCCAGGATCACGGCCATACGCCCGGCAGGGTGCGGCCGCCGCGCGAGGAGCCGGCGGGCGAGTTCCCGCTGACTTTGGACCTGCGGAGGAGTTGTGCCGGCTGAGCGGTTTATCGATGCGAGCACGGGAGAAGCGTCGCGTCGCGTCGCCTCCTGGATCGCCCGCTATGCGCCGCTGGACGGCGTGCCGGACGAGCTCGTCGGGCCGGACGGGCGCGTGCGCGCCCATTGGGCGAGCCTGCTCGACACGCTCGGGGGCCTCAGCCGCGAGGATATAGACGATCGCTTCGCCGCCGCCGGGCGGCGCATCCGCGACATGGGCGTCTCCTATCGCGTGCTCGGCGAGACCAAGGAGCGCACTTGGCCGTTGAGCCGGTTGCCGCTGCTGCTGCCGCAGGCCGAATGGCGGGAGATCGCCGCCGGCGTCGCCCAGCGCGCCGAGCTGCTCGACATGGTGCTGCGCGACGTCTATGGCGAGCAGCGCCTCGTCAAAGAAGGCGCGCTGCCGGCGGCGGTCGTCGCCGGCTCGCCCGATTATGTCCGCGCCATGAGCGGCGCGACTCCGCCCGGCGGCCGCTGGCTGCGCTTCTACGCCGCCGAGATCGGCCGGGGTCCGGACGGGCGCTGGTGGGTGCTGGGCGATCGCGCCCAGGCGCCCTCGGGCGCCGGCTATGCGCTGGAGAATCGGCTGGTGATGGCGCGCACCTTCCCGCGCCTCTACCGCGACATGAAGGTCGAGCGGCTCGCGCCTTTCTTCCGCGATTTCCGCGCCGCCCTCGCCAAGGCCGCGCAGCAGAAGGACCCGCGCATCTGCCTGCTGACGCCCGGCCCGTTCAGCGAATCCTATTCCGAGCAGGTGAGCCTCGCGCGCTATCTCGGCCTACTGCTGGTCGAGGGCGCCGATCTCGTCACCAGCGAGCGCAAGCTGCATGTGCGCACCATCGCCGGGCTGAAGCGCGTCGATGTGGTGTGGCGCAGGGTCGACGCCGATTGGTGCGATCCGCTGGAGCTGAACGCCGCCTCGCAGCTCGGCGTGCCGGGCCTGCTCGACACGATTCGTGAGGGCAATGTCACCATTGCCAACATGCCGGGCGCCGGCCTCATCGAATCGCGCGCTCTGCTCTCTTTCCTGCCGGCCATCGCGCGCCGGCTGCTCGGCGAGGATCTGCGCCTCGCCAATATCGCCACTTGGTGGTGCGGGCAGGACGAGGCCCGCGACGCCGTGCTCGGCTCGCTCGAGGACCGCGCCGTCGCCCCCGCCTTCGGCGAGCATCTCGCCGGCTTTCCCGGCCGCCGCGTGGCGCTAGGGGCCGAGTTCGACGCCGCCGAGCGGGCGCGTCTCACCGAGGCGATGCGCGCCCGCGGCATGGATTATGTCGGCCAGGAGGTCGTGCAGCTCTCCACGACGCCGGTCTGGAAGGATGGCGCGCTGGTTCCGCGCCCCTTCGCGCTGCGTGTCTTCGCCGCCGCCACGGCGGATGGCTGGCGCGTGATGCCGGGCGGTTTCTGCCGCGTGTCGGATCGTCTCGATGTGCGCGCCATCTCCATGGGGGCGGGCGCGCAATCGGCCGATGTCTGGGTGCTCGGCGATCGGCCGACCGGCAACTCCACTCTCCTGCCGACGAGCGACGACATAGAGATCGTCCGCATGGTCGGCGATCTGCCGAGCCGCGCCGCCGACAATCTCTTCTGGATGGGCCGCTATTTCGAGCGGGCCGAGGCGACGCTGCGGCTGGTGCGCTCGCTCTGCAATCGCCTGACCGAGGCGGACGCTCCCAATTACAGCGGCCGCCAGCCGATCGAGCGGCTGGAGCGCGTGCTGCTCGCCTGGGGCGCTGCGCCGACGCGCGACCCGCGCCTCTCGGCGGCCGAGCTCGCCCTCGCCGCCGCCAGCGGCGCCGAGACGGCAGGCTCCGCCCTCTCCATCGCCCGCGCGGCCAAGCACGCCGCCTCGATCGTGCGCGAGCGCCTGTCGCAGGATATTTGGCATCTCGTCCGCCTGCTGGAGGCGCGGCTCGACGATTTCTCGCACGGCCCGGCCTCGGAGCCGGAAGTGCTCGAGGGCGTCGAGCAATCGCTGCATATATTGGCGGCGCTCTCCGGCCTCATCGACGAGAATTTCAACCGCGTCGCCGGCTGGTGCTTTCTCGATCTCGGCAAGCGGGTCGAGCGGGCGATCAACGCCTGCCGCTTCTCCCGCCAATTCGCCGACGAGGGCGCGACCATCGACAGTCTCGACACTCTGCTCGAGCTGATCGATTCGCAGATCACCTATCGCTCCCGCTATCTCGCCGGCGCCGCTCTCGCGCCCGTGCTCGATATGGCTGTGCTCGATCCCTATAATCCGCGCTCGGTCGGCTTTCAGGTGGCCAAGATAGAGGAGCATCTCTCCTCTCTGCCGACGCTGCGTCACGACGGATTGCTGGAGGCGCCGCGCCGTCTCGCCGTGAAATTGCGCGCCGAGATAGAGGTGGCGAACGCCGCCGAGCTGGACGCCGCCAAAATCTTCACCCTGGAGCAGCGCTTGATGAGCCTTGCGGATGCGCTCGCCGCCCGCTACTTCCTCCAGGGCTCCAATGCGGCCCATTTCGAAGAGCCGATCCGGTTAGCGTGATCTACGACATCACCCATGTGACGACCTATAGCTACGAGGCGCCCGTCGCCGCGGCGCGCTGCGCTTTGCGCTTATTGCCGCGCGATGACGCCGGCCAGCGCGTCGTCTTCGGCCGCATCGACATCACGCCTGCGCCGCACGACTGGCGCGAGCGCGTCGATTTCTACGGCAATCGCGTCGCCGAGGCGCAGCTCGACGCCCCCCATGTGAAGCTCGGCATCGCAATGAGCGCGCGCGTGCGTGTCGAGCGCGCCGCCCCGCCCGCCGAGGCGCTGACGCCGCCTTGGGAGGTCGTCCGCCGCCAAGCGCTGGAGACGCCCTCGCTCGGCCCCGACGCGCCGGCGCATTTCATTTTTCCGAGCCGGCTCGCGCCGCTCTACGAGCCAGCGACGGCCTATGCGCGCGAGAGCTTTCCGCCCGGCCGGCCGATGCTGGCCGGCGCGGTCGAGCTGATGCGGCGCATCCATCGCGATTTTCTCTACGATCCGAACGCCACCCATGTCGCAATGCCGCTGGCGCGCGCCTTCGACAAGCGCAGCGGCGTCTGCCAGGATTTCACCCACATCATGATCGCGGCGCTGCGCGGGCTCGGCCTGCCGGCGGCCTATGTCAGCGGCTATATCCGC
Organism: Methylosinus sp. R-45379; assembly: GCF_001644125.1. Lineage (NCBI taxonomy): Bacteria > Pseudomonadati > Pseudomonadota > Alphaproteobacteria > Hyphomicrobiales > Methylocystaceae > Methylosinus > Methylosinus sp. R-45379. The sequence goes on along the minus strand of NZ_LUUM01000255.1, from coordinate 14,909 downwards.
ACCATTCCGGCGCCAGGGGCGGTGAAGCTCGAGGGGGCCGACGCCTCGCACGCCTGGATTTCCGTCTGGTGCGGGCGCGAGTTCGGCTGGCTCGGCGTCGATCCGACCAACGCCATTCTGGCTATGAACGATCATGTCGTCATCGCGCGAGGCCGCGATTACGCCGATGTCTCGCCGATCGACGGCGTCATTTTCGCCGCCGGCAAGCAGAAGCTCGATGTGCGCGTCAGCGTCACGCCGATAGAAGAGGTCGCCTGAGCAGGCGGTCGATCTTCGTCAGCTCGCAATGATGCAGCAGCAGCACCTCATTGGAGGCGGCGAGCTGCACTGCGCTCGCCGTATAGCCCTTGGTGGCGACGACTATGCCGCGCTCGGCCTCCTCATGGGCGATGGCGGCGACGATCTCCTGCACGGCCCTGTTGCCGACTGGCTTCGAATATTTCTTGCACTGGACGACGATCCTGCGGCCTCGCTTCTCCGCGACGATATCGACGCCCTGATCGCCGCTGAGCCGCGTGACCCGCGCGCTCCATCTCGCCTCGCGCAGCAGCGCCGCGCAGAAATGCTCGTAATCCTCCGGGCTCATCGCCTCGCTATATTGCGGAAAGGCGATCTCCTCATAGGCGAGCACGGCGAGATGCAATACGCCGACAAAAGCGAGCGCCATCGCCGCGGCGCCGGCGACATGCGGCCAGAGCGCGCCTGCGGCGGCGGTGAGGACGATGATAAAGGCGAGGCATCGTCTCTTTCTGCTGCGCGTCATCGCTTTCGAGATCGCCTTTCGCCCGGCCGAAAGGGGCGGCGCCGTGATGCAAGGGGAGAAAGGTTAATTTGCCGCGAAGAAGAGGCTCTTGCGGTTCCGAGACGATCGGGTGAAGACGCCCTCATCCTGAGGAGCCCGCGAAGCGGGCGTCTCGAAGGACGTGGGCGGCTTCATTGCGCTGTCTACTGGAGCCTCCCCCTCCCGCTTCGAGACGGCTCCTGCGGAGCCTCCTCAGCATGAGGGGAAGGGTTGCGCAGCGGTCTCGAACGCCCTGCGACCCTCTCGCTCTGGACATGACGCGTCATCCGAACCAAAGTGAGCCGGCTCCTGCACCGCACAAAGCCTTGGACGCCGCCTTGTCTTCCGCGCATCCTTTCATCGTCGCCCGCGATCCGCTCGCTCCGCCGCCGGGGCTCGAGGGGGCCGTTGTCGCCATCGGCAATTTCGACGGGCTGCATCGCGGCCATCGCGGCGTGATCGCCCATGCGCAGGCTCTGGCGCAAAAGCTCGGAAAGCCCTGCGCGCTGCTCACTTTCGAGCCGCATCCGGCCGATTGCTTCGCCGGCAAATCGATCATCTTCCGGCTGACGCCGCCGGACGCCAAGGCTGCGCTGCTCGCCCGCCTCGGCCTCGACGGCATGGTGATCCTCACCTTCGACAAGGACTTCGCCGCGCGTCCGCCGCAGGAGTTCACGCAGGAGATTCTCCGCAAGCGGCTCGGCGTCTCGGCGGCGGTGGCGGGCTATGATTTCTGCTTCGGCGCCAAGCGCGCCGGCAATCCCGAGTTTTTGCGCTCCGAGGGCGAGCGGCTGGGCTTCATCGTCGAGATCGTGCCGCGAATCACGCAGGACGAGGCCGGCAGCCTCGAGGCCGTCTCCTCCACCGCGACGCGCGAGGCGCTCGCCGCCGGCGACGTCGCGCTGGCGACGAAACTGCTCGGCCATCCTTATTTCGTCGAGGGCGTCGTGACCCGAGGCCGCCAGCTCGGCCGCACGCTGGGCTTTCCGACCGCCAATATCGCGCTCGACCCCTCTAACAAGCTGCGCCACGGCATTTACGCGGTGACGCTGGAGGCGGACGGCGTGGTGCGCGAGGGCGTCGCCAATTTCGGCCGCCGGCCCACGGTGGAGGCGGAGGGCGCGCCGCTGCTCGAGGTCTTCGTCTTCGATTTCGACGGGGATCTCTACGGCAAGACGGTGGAGGTCGCCTTCATCGGCTTCATTCGCGGCGAGGCGAAGTTCCCCTCGCTCGACGCGCTCACCGCGCAAATGCGGGACGACGCGGCGAAGGCGCGCGAGATTCTGGCCGCGAGACATACAGCCCCCTCATCCTGAGGCGCTTTTTGCGCAGCAAAAAGCCTCGAAGGATGATCCAGAAGGCGGGGCGTCCGACCCTTCGAGACGCCGGCTTCGCCGGCTCCTCAGGGTGAGGGGCTGGTCCTTATCGCCCTAGCAGAGCGGCGAGAATCGCTTCGAATTCTTGCCCGAGCGGGCCGGTCGCGGACGGCTTGCCAGCGCGCGCATACCAATAGGCGGCGTTGCCGAGATCGCCTTCCGCCCGATGCAGAAACGCATGCACCCACATGGCGTCCGCCTCGCCGGAGCTATCGACGCATTTATGCGCGCCGTCCCAATCGCCTTTGGCGTTTTTCCACAGCGCGAGCAGCGGCGGCGAGAGGGCAGGGGGCGTCTCTGCGGCGAGGGAGGCGTGGAATTGGGCTGGGGTCATGGGGCCGACGCGGGCTCCGGGCGCCGCTCCTGCGAAAGAGCGGAAGCCGGCTTGGGAAAGGCGGCGAACGCCACGATACATGCGGCGATTCCGCAAGCGGCGATAGCGGCGATCATCGGCAGTGCGGCGCCATTGGCCGTTGCGCCGACGATGAAGGACGCGAATGTTCCGGCGCCGAATTGAAGCGCTCCGAGCAGCGCCGAGGCCGTGCCGGAAATCGCGCCATAGGATTCGAGCGCCATGACGCTGCAAATGGGCATGACGACAGCCCTGGCGGCGATGATGATGAAGAGCGACACGGCGAGCATGGCGAGACTCGCGCCGCCGGCCATATCGACCGCCGCCAGCAAGACAGCCGTCGCCGCATAGATCACGACAGAGGCGCGCACGATCGTTTGCGGCTGGAAACGGCCCATCAGCCACGGCGCGGTCTGCGCGGCCGCCATCAGGCCGATGGAGTTGACGGCGAAGATAGCGCTATAGGCGGCGGGCGTCAGGCCATGCAGCGAAATGAAGACGAAGGACGAGCCGGCGAGATAGGCGAAAAATCCAGCCTGCGAGAATGCCGTCACCGCCACATAGGGGAGAAAGCGGCGGCTGGCGAGAAGATGCGCGTAGTTTCGCGCGGCGTCGAGCGGGCGGCTGGCGGCGCGAAGCTCTTCCATGCGCGTCTCCGGCAATGCGATCCACACGAGGACGAGATCGGCGACGCCGAACAGCGCCAGCGCGCCGAACAGAGCCTGCCATGGCGCGACGGCGATGATCGCCGAGCCCAATAGAGGCGCGAGAATCGGCGCGACGCCGAAGACGAGCATCATCATCGCGATGAGCTTGGCGGCCATCTGCCCCGTGTACCGGTCGCGCACGATGGCGAGGCCCATCACCATGCCGGCCGAGCCGCCGAGCCCATGGATGAAGCGCCAGGCGGCGAGCTGCTCGGCCGTTGCGGCGGTGATGCTGCCGATGGAGCCGATGATGAACAGCAGGAGCCCGGCATAGATGACCGGCTTGCGGCCGATGGAGTCGGAGATCGGGCCGTAGAAGAGCTGGCCGATCATGAGGCCGGCGAAGAAGGACATGAGGCTGAATTGCACCTGTCCTTCGCCGACATTCAGACTCGCCGCGATCTGCGGCATGGCCGGCAGATACATATCGATCGACAGCGGCCCAAGAGCGCCGAGCGCTCCGAGAATGGGCGCGATGCGCCTGGAAGATGTGTCTTGCATGAGTGGAGTTTCACCTGTTCGTTCGGCGCTCGTTTTGCGTTCGCGCCGGGTTCGAAGGCTCGAGGATTGGATCGAGCCGAAGTTTGAAGATGAAGGATCGTTCATATTTTGATCGATCTAAGATATATCTTTGTGTCGGCGGCGGTCAAGCCCTTCATTCGACCCCCTACCGCGGCGCCCCGAACGCCTGCTATCTCTCCGACATGACACTCATCTACAAGCTCCTCCCCGCTTCCCTCTGGCGTGAGGCCGAGGCGGCGGGCGTTTTCGCCGGCGCCGGGATCGATCTTGCCGACGGCTACATTCATTTCTCGACCAGCGCGCAGGTCGAGGAGACGGCGGCGCGTTACTTCAACGGCGTCGCCGATCTTCTGCTCGTCGCCGTGGAGGCCGAGCCTCTCGGCGACGCGCTGAAATTGGAGCCCTCGCGCGGCGGCGATCTCTTCCCGCACCTCTATGGAACTTTGCCCGTCGAGCGCGTCGCCAGAGTGGCGGCCCTGCCGATGCGCGAGGATGGCGGCCATGATTTCGCGGGGCTCCTCGAATGATCGAGGTTTTCTTCGGCGATCTCGCCACCGCGCTGTTCCGCCGCCTGCCGCCGGAGACGGCGCATCAGGCGACGATCGCGGCCTTGCAGCTGATGCCGGCGCCGAAGCCCCCGCGCGACGATCCGCGCCTCGCTGCGCGCGCCTTCGGCCTCGATTTTCCCAATCCGATCGGCCTCGCCGCCGGCTTCGACAAAAATGCCGAGGTTCCCGACGCCATGCTGGCCATGGGCTTCGGCTCTGCGGAGGTCGGCACGCTGACGCCGAAGCCGCAGGCCGGCAACGCCCGCCCGCGCGTGTTTCGGCTGGCCGAGGATCGCGGAATCGTCAATCGCTACGGCTTCAACAATGTCGGCCATACGCTCGCCTATGAGCGGCTGCTCGCCCGACGTTCGCGTGGCGGAATCGTCGGCGTCAACATCGGCGCCAATAAGGACGCCGCCGACCGCATCACCGATTATGAGCGCGGCATTGCGGCCTTCTCCGAGCTGGCGAGCTATTTCACCATCAATGTCTCCTCGCCCAACACGCCAGGCCTGCGCGATCTGCAGGAGAAGACGGCGCTCTCCGAGCTGTTGGCGCGGGTGCTCTCGGCGCGCGAGCGGGCCAGGCGCCGGCGCCCCGTATTGTTGAAGATCGCGCCGGATCTTTCGCTCGAGCAGCTCGACGATGTGGTGAGCGTCGCGCGCGCGCGAGAGATCGACGGAATGATCGTCTCCAACACCACTCTGGCGCGGCCGGAGAGTTTGGCCTCGCCTTTCGCGAGAGAGGCGGGCGGGCTCTCGGGCGCGCCGCTCTTCGATCTCTCGACGAAAATGCTCGCCGAGACCTTTTTGCGCGTCGAGGGGCAGTTTCCGCTCATCGGCGTCGGGGGCGTCGATTCGGCGGCGGCGGCGCTCGCCAAAATCGAGGCGGGGGCGAGCCTGGTGCAGCTCTATAGCGCGCTGGTCTATGAGGGGCCGGGGCTGGTCGGGCGCATCAAGAGCGGGATTTTGGAGACGCTGGAGCGCGAGGGCGTAGCGCTGGCGGCGCTCGTCGGGCGGCGGGCGCGCGCGAAATAGCGGGAGAGCGGGCCTTCCCGCGCCGACGGAGGCGAAGCATGTCGGACGACGATCCCTTCGATCTACGCCGTTTCATCGAGGCGCAGGCTCCCGTCATCGAGGCGGCGATGGCGGAGCTCGCCGCCGGGCGCAAGCGAACGCATTGGATGTGGTTCGTCTTTCCGCAGATCGAGGGGCTGGGCTCCAGCCCTATGGCGATGCGCTATGCGATCCGCTCGGCGGCGGAGGCGCGCGCGTTTCTCGCGCATGAGATTTTGGGCGAGAGGCTGCGCGCCTGCACGCGTCTGGTTCTCGCCGCAAAGCGTCCGCTCGCCGGGGTTTTCGGCGCGCCGGACGATCTCAAATTCAAATCCTCCATGACGCTCTTCGCCGAAGCGGCGCCGCAGGAAACGCTGTTCGCGGAAGCGATCGCGCGCTGCTGCGGCGGCGCGCGGGACGCGGCGACCTCGAGCCGCCTCGCTCAGTAAGCGGCGCGGCCTGCCACGGGGCGCGCGGGCGCACGGAGGGCGCCGTCCGCGCCGATCTCGATGATCGGGCAGGAATAGGGATGCGAGGGCTCGAAGGCGGGCTCGTCCTCGCCGGCGCGATGGACGGCGACGCAGGCGAGCAGCGCGCCGCTCGTCAGCAGGCCGGCCGCATCGAGATCAGCCATCGCCGCGCGCGGCGCGACGAGGCGCAGCGGGCCGAGCGCGTCGAGCGTCGCGAGGAAATCGGCGCCGTCGAAAGGCGCGAGGAAATGCAGCGCTGCGCCGGAGAGCAGCGCGGCGAGCGGCCCGGCGACGAGGCCGCCGATCGAGCCCGGGGAGACCAGCGACAGCAGAGGCGCCGAGCCATTGACATGCGCCTTGGCGATGAGGCCGAGGCCGCTGGAGACGAGTCCCGCCTGCTCGTGGAAATGTGGCGCGCCATATTGGTCCAGCGCGGCGATCAGCACTTTTTTGCCCGGCGCGGCGCGCGTCGAGGCGGACGAATCATTCTCGCTGCGCGAGCGCGGACCGAAATCGACTGCGCCGTCTATGGTTCCGTCGAGCGAGCCGATGAGCCTTATCGAAGGCGCTTGCGAGGCGACGCCGAAGACCAGCTCCTCGAGGCTCTCGCCGCCGATCGAGGCCGGCGCGATGAGCGCCGCTGCCGCGACGGCGCGCGCGCCCGCCGCCAGCGCGCCGACCGAGAGGCCGAGCGGCGCCGCCACGGGCTCGAGGCCGGCGGAGATGATTCCGATGAGCGCGATCAGAGTCGCGCTGGTCGGCGCGGCGAAGAGCATGATGCGCTCGCCGGGCTGAAAATCGAAGCTGCGCAGATCGGCGCGAAAGGCGGCGACGCGGCGGTCGAGCTCGGCGTGGTCGATCGCCGCGCCGGTCGAGGCGTCGGCGGCGGCGAGGCGCATGGGGCGCAGCCGCGCCGCGCCGGCGATCAGCGCGTCGAGGCCGAACATGGTCAGCGGATGCGCGCGGGAGAGCGCGCGGCCGGAACTATCGGCGAGCGTCACGGCTCCGTCCTCCACCAAGTTTCGAGCGTGGCGCCAAACAAGGGAGAGTAGCGGGGCAATTTCGACGGCCTCGCGATTTTCGTCGAGTGAGCGATCCATTGCGTCGAGGAGTGATAGAGCGGCACGATGTAAAAACCGGAGAGTAGCGCGCGGTCGTAGGCGCGCACGGCGGCGACGAAATCCTCGCGCCCGCGCGCAGACAGCAGCGCTGCGATGAGCGCGTCTATCGCCGGAGAGGAGGCTCCCGCGAGATTATAGGAGCCTTCTTGCGTGGCGCTTGCGGAGCCCCAGCGCATGCGCTGCTCATTGCCGGGCGAGGCGGAGGCGGTCCAGGTTCCGAACATCACGTCGAATTCGAACTTTTGCCGGCGACGCTGATATTGCACCTCGTCGACGAGGCGCACGCTCGCCGTCACGCCGATGCGCTGCAGCGAGGAGACGAAGAACAGAGCCAGACGCTCCTGATCGCGATTGGCGACCATGATCTCGAAGGAGAGGGGATCGCCGTTCTTCACCAGCCGATTGTCGACGAGCTTGTAGCCGGCCTCGCCGAGCAGCTCCAGCGCGCGGCGGGCGGGCTCGCGGTCGCGGCCGGTGCCGTCATGGACGGGCGGGCGCCAGCGCCCTTCCAGAATGTCCTCGCGCACGGCGCCGGGGAAGGGGGCGAGCAGCGCGCGCTCCGCCTCGCTCGCCGGGCGGCCGGTGGAGGCGAGCTCCGATTCGTCGAAGAAGCTCTTGGTGCGCGTGTAGAGGCCGGAATAGAGATTGGCGTTGATCCATTCGAAATCGAACATCAGGCCCAGCGCCTCGCGCAGCCGCGCGTCCTGGAACATCGGCCGCCGCGTGTTGAAGACGAAGCCTTCCATGCCTTTGGGGCCGGGGCTCGGCAGAGTCTCCACGGCGACGCGCCCGTCGCGCACGGCGGGGAAATCATAGCCGCTGGCCCAGCGCGTGGTGTTCGCCTCCTCGCGATAATCGACGACGCCGGCCTTGAAAGCCTCGAACAGAGAATTGGCGTCGCGGAAATAATTCACGTCGATCTGATCGAAACTATAGAGCCCGCGCTGCATGGGCAGGTCCTTGCCCCAATAGGCGGGATCGCGCTTCAGCACGAGCCGCGCGCCGGGCTCCACCTCCTCGACCACATAGGGGCCGGAGCCGATCGGCGGCTTCAGCGTGGCGTCGGTGAAATGCTCGACATCGGTCGCGTGCTTCGGCAGCACCGGCAAAAAGCCGAGGATCAGCGGCAGCTCGCGATCATTGGCGCCGGTGAGATCGAAGCTGATCGTCTGCGCGTCCGGCGTCTCGACGCGCTTCACCAGCCCATAGGCGCTGCGCTGCTGCGGGCGGCCCTTGGCCTTCAGCAGATCGAAGGAGAAGCGCACATCCGCCGAGGTCAGCGGCGCGCCATCGGAGAAGCGGGCGCGCGGGTCGAGACGAAAGGTCACATGCTCGCGCGAATCATCGACCTCGATCGAGCGCGCCAGCACGCCATAGACGGTGAAGGGCTCGTCCAGCGAGCGCGCCATCAGCCGCTGAATGACATTGCCCTCGAGCCCTTGCGCGGTGGAGCCGGCCTTGAGGTTGAAGGGATTGAGGCTGTCGAAGGCGCCCTGCAGGCCGATTCGCAGCCGTCCGCCCGGCTTGGCCTGCGGATCGGCATAGGGGAGATGATCGAAATCGGCCGGCAGAGCCGGCTCGCCATGCATGGCGAGGCCGTGGCTCTCGGCGGCGATGACGCTCGCGCCTTGCGCCCCTGCGAAGAACAAGGGGAAAAGCGTGGCGAGAATTGCGGCGCGAATCGCTCGAATCGTCATGGGTGGACCATATTCCAGGGCGGGTGGACCGGGACAAGACGTCTCCGACGGACTCGGGGTATTCACATATGTTCTTGGAAATACGAGGGCTGCATAGGCTTGGGCGTCTCGTCTCCCGGCGCGGGGCGGTCTCGCTCGAGGCTCGCGCAGGCCGCTGGAATTCGGCGCGTCGATTTTGTATGAGGCTAGCCGTCTACCTTTCGCCCCGTCCCAGGGCGAAGACCGAGGACGGGGAGGTAAGAGGCTCTTTCCTCGCGCGAATGACGCCCCGTGCGCCCACTCGATCGTGCACTACTCGAAAGGACGACTTATGCCAATTCAATTTCCGCGGATCGTCGCTGCGGTTCTGACGGGGGCTCTCCTCGTTTCGGCGGGCGTGGCGCAGGCTCAGCAGAAGCCGGCCCCAAGGCCCGCGGCTCCAGCCCCTGCCCCCACCGCTCCGGCGCAGCCGGGCGCGCCCGCGCAGCAGCAGGCTCCGCAAGGGCCGATCAAGGCCGATCTCGTCCCCGTGCAGCCGGAGTGGACCAAGGTCTGCGGCGCGGATCAGCAGTCGAAGAAGGAAATCTGCTACACGACGCGCGATTTCGGCGCTCAGGCCGATCAGCCTCTGCTGGCGCTCGCCGTCTATGACCCCAAGGGCGACGACAGCAAGATCATCCGTCTGCTGCTGCCGCCGGGCTTGCTGCTGAAGCCGGGCTTCCGCTTCGCCGTCGGCGCCGGCGCGCTGGACGCCGGCGAGTTCGAGATCTGCTTCCCCAATGGCTGCTTCGCGCAGGCCAAGGTCAAGACGGCGCTCATCGACCAGATGAAGAAAGCCGACAAGATGACCATAGTGGTCAAGAATCAGGTCAACAATGAAGTGACCTTCCTTCTGCCGCTGACGGGTTTCGGCAAGTCCTATGACGGCCCGCCCGTCGACCCCAAGGTGCTCGAGGAGCAGCAGAAGAAGCTGCAGGAAGAGCTGCAGAAGAAGGCCGACGAAGAGCGCAAGAAGCTCGAGAGCCAGCAGAAGCCGGCCGCGCCCGCCGGGAAGTGACATTCGCAGGCGCCGGCGTTTCGATCTCCCGATGGGGGCGAGCGCCGGGGCTCGTCCCCTCGGCCGTCATTGCGAGGAGCGCAGCGACGAAGCAATCCAGGGGCCGCCCAGCGGCTCTGGATTGCTTCGCTTCGCTCGCAATGACGGAAGTGGGTTCGAAATCGCGATGACGCCGTCACGCCCGGCAGGCCGCAGGCCCGACCGGGAATCCAGAGCAACGACGCCTCTCTAGCGGCCGTCTCTCAGTGCCGCTTGGCCGACTTCACGCGATAATAGCCGTCGGAGGAGCGCTCGAAGGTCTCCTCGACCTGCGGATGGCGCACCGGATCGCCGGAATTGTCGGGCAGGAGATTCTGTTCCGAGACATAGGCGACGTATTCCGTCTCCGAATTCTCGGCGAACAAATGGTAGAAGGGCTGGTCCTTGCGCGGCCGCACTTCCTCCGGAATGGACAGCCACCATTCTTCCGTATTGGCGAATTCGGGGTCGACATCGTAGATCACGCCGCGAAACGGATAGCGACGGTGCTTGACGACCTGCCCGATCGTGAATTTGGCGCTACATTCTCTCGTCATATCGATCGACGCCGTTGTTACGCTTCAAACCGACAGAAACGGTAGCGCAGCGCCGCCATTGGCGTCAACGCTGTAAAGCGCGGGCGGACGGCCGCCCGCGCGCAGCGCTCAGAAACCGTAGATCGCCGCATAATCCGGATCATTGGCGGCGACCTGACGGGCGAGATCGACGACGACCTTGCACTGTTTCCAGGTGGCGTCGTCCTGCATGCGGCCGTCGATCATCACCGCGCCGGTGCCGTCGGGCATCGCCTCCAGCACGCGGCGGGCGAAGGCCACTTCCGCCGGATCGGGCGAGAAGACGCGCTTGGCGATGGCGATCTGCGTCGGATGCAGCGACCAGGCGCCCGCGCAGCCGAGCAGGAAGGCGTTGCGGAACTGCGATTCGCAGGCAGGCGAATCGGAGAAATCGCCGAAGGGGCCATAAAACGCCTTAATGCCCGCCGAGGCGCAGGCGTCGACCATCTTGGCGATGGTGTAGTGCCACAAATCCTGCTGATAGGACGGGCGCAGGCCCTGGCCCGGATCGGCGTCCGCGAGCACGCGATAATCGGGATGGCCGCCGCCGACGCGCGTCGTCTTCATCGCGCGCGAGGCGGCGAGATCGGCCGGGCCGAGGCTGATGCCATGCATGCGCGGGCTCGCCGCGGCGATGGCGTCCACATTCTTCACGCCCTCGGCCGTCTCGAGAATTGCATGGATGAGAATGGGCTTGGTCACGCCATTGCGGGCTTCGAGCTGCGCGAGCAGCTGATCGAGATAATGAATGTCCCAGGGGCCTTCGACCTTGGGCAGCATCACCACATCGAGCTTATTGCCGACGGCGGCGACGATCTCGATCAGATCGTCGAGAATCCAGGGCGAGTTCAATGAATTGATGCGCGTCCACAGGCCGGTGGAGCCGAACTCCGTGGATTTCGCCATCTCGATGAAGCCTTTGCGGGCGGCTTCCTTGGCGTCGGCGGGAATGGCGTCCTCGAGATTGCCGAGCACCACGTCCACTTGGCGGACGAGCTCGGGCACCTTGGCGCGCAGCTTCTCCAAATGGGGCGGAACGAAATGGATCATCCGCTCGACCTTGACCGGAAGCTCACGCAAGGGCGCCGGCGCGCCAATGGCGAGCGGGCGATAGAATTGGTTGGGGAGTTTCATCGTGCGGCTCTTTCTCGTAAGGGAGTGGCCGCAGCGATAGCCGGTCTTTTCCGCGGAGGGAATAGGGCGCGCCTGCGCTCGCGTTCTCTCTAAGGCGCGGCTTTCGCCTCGATTTCCGCGAACCACTAATTTTCTTCTACATGACACAATCTGCGCTTGACGCGGCGGTAACGCGCCATTAGGTTCCGCCCACTTTCGACAGGCAGTAAGTTCACGTCGTTGCAAGCGCCGCGCTCGCAACCCTTCGAACTTAAACGCTGTCGGCCTCACCTGAGACTGCCAAGCAGTTGGTAATCATGGGGCGCGCGAGCGTCCTCCAGGAAGGCACGACCCCGGAAACGGGGTCCTCTGCATGAGGAGCGCCTTGGGCCGGAGGGCCGAGGGCGCTCAGCTCGCTTGCGTTCTAGCGAATGCGAGCGGGGTATCTATTATTCGCCAATTCGCCGGGCGCGCGAGGACGAGCGCTCAGGATCTGGAGCGAAGGAACTGGAATGCCGACGATCAGCCAGTTGATCCGCAAGCCGCGGCAACCGAAGACCTACCGCGAGAAGTCCCGCCATCTCGGGGCCTGCCCCCAGAAGCGCGGCGTCTGCACGCGCGTCTATACGACGACGCCGAAGAAGCCGAACTCGGCTCTCCGCAAGGTCGCCAAGGTGCGCCTGACCAATGGCTTCGAGGTCATCGGCTACATCCCCGGCGAGGGCCATAACCTCCAGGAGCACTCGGTGGTCATGATCCGCGGCGGCCGCGTGAAGGACCTTCCGGGCGTCCGCTATCACATTCTGCGCGGCGTGCTCGACACGCAGGGCGTCAAGGATCGTAAGCAGCGCCGTTCGAAATACGGCGCGAAGCGTCCGAAGTAAGGAGCGAGAGACATGTCGCGTCGCCATCGCGCCGAGAAGCGGGAAATCATCGAGGACGCCAAGTTCGGCGATTCCGTCGTCACCAAGTTCATGAACTCGATCATGTACGACGGCAAGAAGTCGGTCGCCGAGGCGATCGTCTACGGAGCCTTCGACATCATCGAGGCCAAGGCCAAGAGCGATCCTCTGCAGGTGTTCAAATCGGCGCTCGAGAATGTCGCGCCGGCCATCGAGGTTCGTTCGCGGCGCGTCGGCGGCGCCACCTATCAGGTGCCGGTCGAGGTTCGCAACGAGCGCCGTCAGGCGCTGGCGATCCGCTGGATCATCACGGCGGCGCGCGCCCGCAACGACAAGACGATGGTCGATCGTCTTTCGGCGGAGCTGCTCGACGCCTCCAACAACCGCGGCAATGCGGTGAAGAAGCGCGAGGACACGCACCGCATGGCGGAAGCGAACCGCGCCTTCTCGCACTATCGCTGGTAACCCTTTTCGTCGCCCTCTGATCGAGGACATCTCAAATGCCCCGTAGCCATCCCATCGAAGACTATCGCAACTTCGGCATCATGGCCCACATCGACGCGGGCAAGACGACGACGACGGAGCGTATTCTCTATTACTCCGGCAAGAGCCATAAGATCGGCGAGGTGCATGAAGGCGCCGCGACGATGGATTGGATGGAGCAGGAGCAAGAGCGCGGCATCACCATCACCTCCGCCGCGACGACGACCTTCTGGAACGGCAAGCGCCTGAACATCATCGACACGCCCGGCCACGTCGACTTCACCATCGAGGTGGAGCGTTCGCTGCGCGTGCTCGACGGCGCCGTCTGCGTTCTCGACGGCAATCAGGGCGTCGAGCCGCAGACCGAGACCGTGTGGCGTCAGGCCGACAAATATGCGGTTCCGCGCGTCGTCTTCGTCAATAAGATGGACAAGATCGGCGCCGATTTCTATCGCTGCGTCGACGATATTGTCACCAAGGTCGGCGGCAAGCCGGTCTGCCTGCAGCTGCCGATCGGCTCTGAGAATCTGTTCAAGGGCATTGTCGATCTGGTCCGCATGAAGGCGGTGGTCTGGGACGACGAGGGTCTCGGCGCGAAATATCACGACGAAGAGATCCCGGCCGATCTCGTCGAAAAGGCGAAAGAGTATCGCACCACGCTGATCGAGGCGGCGGTCGAGCTCGACGACGACGCCATGGCCGCCTATCTCGACGGCCAGGAGCCGAGCGAAGAGACGCTGAAGCGCCTCGTCCGCAAGGCTGTGCGTTATACCGCCTTCCATCCGGTGTTCTGCGGCTCGGCCTTCAAGAACAAGGGCGTGCAGCCTTTGCTCGACGCCGTTGTCGACTATCTGCCGTCGCCCGTCGATCGCGAGGCGATCAAGGGCGTCGATATGAACACGGGCGACGAGCTGGTGCGCAATCCGTCCGATAGCGAGCCGTTCTCCATGCTCGCCTTCAAGATCATGGACGACCCCTTCGTCGGCACCATCACCTTCTGCCGCGTCTATTCCGGCAAGATCGACTCGGGCACGACTGTGCTCAACTCGACCAAAGACAAGAAAGAGCGCGTCGGCCGCATGCTGCTGATGCACGCCAATAACCGCGAGGACATCAAGGAAGCCTATGCGGGCGACATCGTCGCTCTCGCTGGCCTCAAGGAGACCCGCACCGGCGACACGCTCTGCGACATGCTGAAGCCGGCGATTCTGGAGCGCATGGAGTTCCCGGAGCCGGTCATCGAGATCGCCATCGAGCCGAAGTCGAAGGCCGATCAGGAGAAGCTCGGCATCGCGCTCCAGAAGCTCGCCGCCGAGGACCCGTCCTTCCGCGTCTCGACCGATCAGGAGAGCGGCCAGACCATTCTGAAGGGAATGGGCGAGCTGCATCTCGACATCAAGGTCGATATTCTGAAGCGCACCTATAAGGTCGACGCCAATATCGGCGCGCCGCAGGTCGCTTATCGCGAGCGGCTGACGAAGCGCGTCGAGATCGACTACACGCATAAGAAGCAGACCGGCGGCACGGGCCAGTTCGCCCGCGTCATCATTATTTTCGAGCCGAACGAAGCCGGCGCCGGCAATGTCTTCGAGTCGAAGATCGTCGGCGGCTCGGTGCCGAAGGAATATATCCCCGGCGTCGAGAAGGGCATCAACAGCGTGATGGGATCCGGCATTCTCGCGGGCTTCCCGGTCGTCGATGTCAAGGCGACGCTGATCGACGGCGGCTTCCACGACGTCGACTCGTCGGTGCTCGCCTTCGAAATCGCTTCGCGCGCCGCCTTCCGCGACGCGCTGCAGAAGGGCGGCTCGGTGCTGCTCGAGCCGATCATGAAGGTCGAGGTGGTGACGCCCGAGGAATATACGGGCTCGGTCATCGGCGACATCAACTCGCGGCGCGGGCAGATCCAGGGTCAGGACATGCGCGGCAATGCGGTCGTCGTCGATGCGATGGTGCCGCTCGCCAATATGTTCGGCTATGTCAATCAGCTGCGTTCCTTCACCCAGGGACGCGCGAACTACACGATGCAATTCGACCACTACGACCAGGTCCCCGAGGCGGAGTCGAAGAAGGTTCAGGCGAAATACGCCTGATCGTCTCAACGTCGCGGAATCAGTCTCTAAAGGAGTGTGGCCATGGCCAAGGAAAAATTC